>NZ_AXCA01000035.1:0-51583 GCF_000475415.1 Halomonas sp. PBN3
GCCCGCCGATCGGCGGGCCTTGCTGCGGGCGCGGGGCTTACTTCTTGCCGGCGCGCTTGCGCTCGTTCTCGGTGAGGAACTTCTTGCGCAGGCGGATATGGTTGGGGGTGATCTCCACCAGCTCGTCGTCGTCGAGGAACTCGATGGCCTGCTCCAGGGTGAACCTCACCGGCGGGGTCAGCACGATGTTCTCGTCGTTGCCCGAGGCGCGCATGTTGTCGAGCTTCTTGCCCTTGGTGGGGTTGACCACCATGTCGTTGGCACGGTTGTTGATGCCCACCAGCATGCCTTCATAGACCTCGGTGCCGTGGTCGATGATCAGCTTGCCGCGCTCCTGCAGGGCATAGAGGGCATAGGCCAGCGCCTTGCCGGAGACCATGGAGACCAGCACGCCGTTGCGACGCTCGATGGCGGCATCGGGCTTGAGCGGGCCGTAGTGGTCGAAGCGGCTGGTGAGGATGCCGGTGCCGGAAGTGAGGGTCATGAACTGGCCACGGAAGCCGATCAGCCCGCGCGCGGGGATGATGAAGTCCAGGCGCACCCGGCCCTTGCCGTCGGGGTTCATGTTCTTGAGCTCGCCCTTGCGGTAGCCGAGCTCCTCCATGATGGCGCCCTGGTGCTGCTCCTCGCAGTCGATGATGACTTCCTCGTAGGGCTCCTGCTTCTCGCCGTCGATCTCGCGGATGATCACCTCGGGGCGACCCACGGCGAGCTCGAAGCCCTCGCGGCGCATGGTCTCGATCAGCACCGAGAGGTGCAGCTCGCCGCGCCCGGAGACGATGAACTTCTCGGGGCTGTCACCCTGCTCGACGCGCAGCGCCACGTTGTGGATCAGCTCCTGGTCGAGGCGGTCCTTGATGTTGCGGCTGGTGACGAACTTGCCGTCCTTGCCGGCGAAGGGCGAGTCGTTGACCTGGAAGGTCATGGAGACGGTGGGCTCGTCCACGGAGAGCGGCGGCAGCGCCTCGACGGCGGCCGGGTCGCACAGGGTGTCGGAGATCGCTAGGGCGTCGATGCCGGTGATGCAGACGATGTCGCCGGCGGTGGCCTCGTCGGTCTGCACGCGCTCCAGGCCGAGGTGGGTCATCACCTGGCCGACCTTGCCCTTGCGCTCCTTGCCCTCCTTGCTGACCACCACGACCTGCTGGTTGGGCTTCACCGAGCCGCGGGTGATGCGGCCCAGGCCGATGACGCCCACGTAGCTGGAGTAGTCCAGCGCCGAGATCTGCATCTGGAAGGGGCCGTCGACCTCGACCTTGGGCGGCTCGACGATGTCGACGATGGACTGGAACATGGGGGTCATGTCCTCGGCCAGCTCGTCGGGATCGGGGCCGGCGATGCCGTTGAGCGCCGAGCAGTAGATGATCGGGAAGTCGAGCTGCTCGTCGGAGGCGCCGAGGTTATCGAAGAGGTCGAAGATCTGGTCGATGACCCAGTCGGGGCGGGCGCCGGGGCGGTCGATCTTGTTGACCACCACGATCGGCTTGAGGCCCTGGTCGAAGGCCTTCTGGGTGACGAAGCGGGTTTGCGGCATGGGACCGTCGACGGCGTCCACCAGCAGCAGCACCGAGTCGACCATCGACATCACGCGCTCCACCTCGCCGCCGAAGTCGGCGTGTCCGGGGGTGTCGACGATGTTGATGTGGTAGTCCTGGCCATCGGGGGCCTGCCAGCGGATCGCCGTGTTCTTGGCCAGGATGGTGATGCCGCGCTCCTTCTCCTGGTCGTTGGAGTCCATGATGCGCTCCTGCCCCTCGGCCTTGCGGTCCAGGGTGCCGGACTGCTGGAGGAGTTTGTCGACCAGGGTGGTCTTGCCGTGGTCGACGTGAGCGATGATGGCGATGTTGCGAAGATTCTCGATCACGACGGGATCCTGCTGGGAAAAAACGGGGACGCATTATAGGGGGTGAGGCGCGGCCCCTACCAGCGTTGTCTCGTGAACTTTGCGATCCATGCCGCCGTATCACGCCTTTTCAATGGTTTGGGCGGGGACGATGCGGGCGCCGCAGTGGCGCAGGCGGGTCAGCAGGTCGGGCAGGGCGTCGCGGTCGAGGCGCGGGTCGCAGCCACCGATGCGCTCGTACCACGCGCGTTTCACGCAGACGCCGACCTCGCCGTCGATCCGGGGGCGGCCGAGCAGGCGGTCGACCAGCCTCGGGCGGGCGTCGGTCAGGCTCACCGCGTCGAGCTCGCCGGCGGCGACCCGGCGGGCCAGCCGCAGCAGGGCCGGGGCGGCCGTCACGCAGCCGAGCACCGGAAACACCAGCACCTCGCCGGCGGTGCGCGGGATGGCGAGGCTCAGGCGCTCGCCCAGGCAGGCCGGGGAGAGCGGCAGGTGGCGCGCCCGGTAGCGCCGGGCGATGCCTGCGACACGGCGGTCACCGGTGTCATCGAGCACCACCAGTTCCAGCGCCTGGCCGTCGGCAAGCGGCGCCACCACGGCGAGCTCCCGCGGCAGCCGCGGGCCGGCGCGGCGAGCGTCGAGGATCAGGGTGGCGAGGGTAGGGGCCATGCGAGCTCCGAGGCCAGGCGCGGTAGGCTCCGGATGGCGGCCAGGGGGGGCGCAGCCGGCGGGTCTCCATGTAAGAAAGTGTAGCCCCTGGTTAAAGGATGTATCAAAGGCCCTTTTCGCGGCGGCGTGCGATCGATCGCGGTGCATCAGGGTGATTGACTGCACCTTCAGGGTGCAGCGTGGCGGTGCAAGCGCCCTTCCAAGGCGAGTGCGTCATCGGGGTGCAGCGGGCGTTGGTGGTAAAAGCCGCTGATTTTCATATGTTTGCAGGGTCGATGGTGCCGATGGGTGCAGGGTTGGCACGCAGCGTGCATTGTTATGGCCAGCGCTCGGCGAGGCCGGGCGGTCGTGGGCAGCGATCCCACGGCGTGCTACAAAAGATCGCAGAGGTTCCTGCTTCGCGATCGACGCTTCACCAAAACCATCGAGCTCAGCTCAATCTGGAGGACACCATGGCTGCCAAGACGCTCGCCCTGATCGAAGAACACGACGTCAAGTGGGTGGATCTGCGTTTCACCGACACCAAAGGCAAGGAGCAGCACGTCTCCATTCCGGCCCGTGACGTCGATGAGGAGTTCTTCGAGAACGGCCAGATGTTCGACGGTTCTTCCATCTCCGGCTGGAAGGGCATCAACGAGTCCGACATGATCCTGCGCCCCGAGGACGGCACCGGCTTCCTCGACCCCTTCACCGAGGACGCCACCCTGGTGCTGCGCTGCGACATCATCGAGCCGGCCACCATGCAGGGCTACGATCGCGACCCGCGCTCCATCGCCAAGCGTGCCGAGGCCTACCTGCAGTCCACCGGCCTTGGCGACACCGCCTTCTTCGGCCCGGAGCCCGAGTTCTTCATCTTCGACGAGGTGCACTGGAAGGCCGACATCGAAGGCGCCATGTACAAGATCACCTCCGAGGAGGGCGCCTGGGCCACCGACCGCCAGGTCGAGGGGGGCAACCTGGGCCACCGTCCGCGGGTCAAGGGCGGCTACTTCCCGGTGCCGCCGGTGGACAGCTTCCACGACATCCGCGGCGCCATGTGCAACACCCTGGAGGCGATCGGCCAGAGCGTCGAGGTGCACCACCACGAGGTCTCCAACGCCGGCCAGAACGAGATCGGGGTCAAGTTCAACACCCTGGTGAAGAAGGCCGACGAGCTGCAGGAAATGAAGTACGTGGTGCACAACGTGGCCCACGCCTACGGCAAGACCGCGACCTTCATGCCCAAGCCGCTGGTCGGCGACAACGGTTCCGGCATGCACGTCCACCAGTCCTTCTGGAAGGACGGCCAGAACCAGTTCGCCGGTGACGAGTACGCCGGCCTCTCCGAGATGGCGCTGTACTACATCGGTGGCATCGTCAAGCACGCGCGTGCCCTGAACGCCTTCACCAACGCTTCCACCAACTCCTACAAGCGCCTGGTGCCGGGCTTCGAGGCGCCGGTGATGCTGGCCTACAGCGCCCGCAACCGTTCCGCCTCCATCCGCATCCCCTACACCGCCAGCCCCAAGGGCAAGCGCATCGAGTGCCGTTTCCCGGACCCGACCGCCAACCCCTACCTGTGCTTCGCGGCGATGCTGATGGCCGGCATCGACGGCATCAAGAACAAGATCCACCCCGGCGACGCCATGGACAAGAACCTCTATGACCTGCCGCCGGAAGAGGGCAAGAAGGTGCCCACCGTGGCCCACAGCCTCGACCAGGCCCTGGAGGCGCTGGACGCCGACCGCGCCTTCCTGACCGAGGGTGGCGTCTTCACCGACGACATGATCGATGCCTATATCGAGCTCAAGATGGAGGACGTGGAGCGCATCCGCATGACCACCCATCCCATCGAGTTCGACATGTACTACAGCTGCTGATGCCGAGCGCCCCGCGGGGCGTCGGTGCCAGGTGAATCGAAAGGGGTTCCGCTACCGGCGGAACCCCTTTCTTCTCTACACTATCCAAGGCATAGGCCCGACAGGACGACGTCGATCCATTCCGGTGACGAGCCGATACGCAGGGATTCCCCATGAACAAGGCAGTGCTGACGCTGGTGGTGGGCATGGGCGTGAGCCTGGTGGCCCAGGCACAGACCATCTACCGCACCACCGACGCCCAGGGCAACGTGGTGTTCACCGACAACCCGGACCGCGGCGGCGAGCAGGTGGAGCTGGCCCCGGTCACCGTGGTGCCCTCCACCGGCGAGGTGCGCAGCGGCCCGGCCGTTCCTCGCGTCGAGGAGGCCGCGGCAGCCTCGGCCTCCCCGGGTCAGCCGTTCATGCCCTACGACAGCTTCCGCATCGTCTCGCCCACCCACGAGCAGGCCTTCCCGGTGGGGGCGGCCGGCAACATCACCGTGGATCTCGGCATCGAGCCGGGGCTGCGCGAGGACCATCGCGTGCGGCTGCTGGTGGATGGCCAGGTCAGCCAGTCGGCGATGCATACCAGCGCCTTCATGGTGCCCAACATGAACCCCGGCGAGCACGTGCTGCAGGCCGAGTTGCTGGATGCCGGCGGCGAGGTGCGCCATCGCACCGCGCCGGTGACCATCTATGTGCTGCGCGCCAACGTGAACCGCCAGCCGGCGGATTAGCTGCCCCCTCGCGAGCCGCCGCCGCCTCCCCACGACCCGCCCCCGCCCGAGGAGGACGACGAGGTGCTCCCCGAGCGGCGGCTCGAGGCACCCGCCCGACGCCTGCCCGACGATGGGGCGGTGCAACGCCTGGGGCCCGAGCGCCAGGATGAAGCGGCGCCCTGAGGCGCTGCGTCCTCCCGGCCCGCCATGGGCGTGCACGCCACGGTGCACGTCGGTCTGTTTTGCACTAATTTGGTGCGCATGATGCCTCGCCGCCGCCGGCAAACCGCGTTGGCATGGGGCTCGTGGGCCTGGCCCGCTTCTTGCACCATCTGAGCAATCATGGATCCGACATGGCCTCTTCGATGTATCAACGCTTGATGGAACATCTCACCATCGCGGTGCTGCTGCTGGATGGTGAGCTGCGACTGGAGTGGATGAACCCCGCCGCCGAGGCGCTGCTTTCGGTGAGCCTGAGCCGGGTGCAGGGGCTGTCGCTGTGTGCCCTGATGGAGAGCGAGGGCGGTCTCGGCGAGGTGCTGGTCAAGGCCCGGGACGAGTTCCACCCCTTCACCCAGCGCGAGGCGCGCCTGGCCATGCTGGGCGGCGAGCCGCTGACGGTGGACTACACGGTCACGCCGCTCTCCCCCCACGAGTTGCTGCTGGAGGTGGAACCCCGCGACCGCCTGATCCGCATCTCCCGGGAGGAGGCGCTGCTGACCCGCCAGGAGACCGTCAAGGTGCTGACCCGCGGCCTCGCCCATGAGGTCAAGAACCCACTGGGTGGCATCCGTGGCGCGGCCCAGCTGCTGGAGCGCGACCTGGAGAACCCGGCCCACCGCGAGTTCACCCGCATCATCATCGAGGAGGTGGACCGGCTGCGCGACCTGGTGGACTCCATGCTCGGTCCCAACCGGGTGGCGCGCCATGAGCCGGTCAATATCCACAAGGTGCTGGAGCGGGTGCGCAGCCTGCTGCTCGCCGAGCATCCCGCGGTGAGCATCGAGCGCGACTACGACCCCAGCCTGCCGGACCTCGCCGGCGACGAGGCGCAGCTGATCCAGGCGGTGCTCAACGTGGCGCGCAACGCCGTGGAGGCAATGCACGAGGCGGGCACGCCCGCACCGCACCTGGTGCTGCGCACCCGGGCGCGGCGCCAGTTCACCCTGGGCGCTGAACGCCACCGCCTGGTCTGCGAGGTGGGGATCGTCGACAACGGACCGGGGATTCCCGCCTCGCTGCAGGAGACGCTGTTCTATCCCATGGTCTCGGGGCGGGCCGACGGCAGCGGCCTGGGGCTCTCCATCGCCCAGGGCATCCTGCACCAGCACCAGGGCCTGATCGAATGCGATTCCGTGCCGGGCCAGACCGAATTCCGACTGCTGATTCCCCTGGAGATGCGCCATGACTGACGTCGCACGCGTGGCGGTCGTCGACGACGATCGCGCCATTCGCTGGGTGCTGGAGCGCGCCCTCGCCCAGCCCGACCTCGAGGTGGAGTGCATCGAGCGCGCCGATACCGTCCTGCAGCGCCTGCTGGACGAGCCGCCCGACGTGCTGGTCACCGACATCCGCATGCCCGGCATCGATGGCCTGGACCTGATGGCCAAGGTGCGCGAGGCCCATCCTGAGCTGCCGGTGATCGTGATGACCGCCCACTCGGACCTCGACAGCGCCGTGGCCTCCTACCAGGGCGGCGCCTTCGAGTACCTGCCCAAGCCCTTCGACGTCGACGAGGCGCTGGCCCTGGTGCGTCGCGCCGTGGCCCACGCCCGGGAGCGCAAGAAGCCGGTCAGCGTGCCCGAGGGGCTGGACGCCGAGATCATCGGCGAGGCGCCGGCCATGCAGGAGGTGTTCCGCGCCATCGGCCGGCTCTCCCACTCCCACATCACGGTGCTGATCAACGGCGAATCCGGCACCGGCAAGGAGCGGGTGGCCCGCGCCCTGCATCAGCACAGCCCGCGCACCGGCAAGCCGTTCATCGCCCTCAACATGGCGGCGATCCCCAAGGACCTGATCGAGTCGGAGCTGTTCGGTCACGAGAAGGGTGCCTTCACCGGGGCCACCGCCCAGCGCCAGGGGCGCTTCGAGCAGGCCAACGGCGGCACCCTGTTCCTGGACGAGATCGGCGACATGCCGGCGGAGACCCAGACCCGGCTGCTGCGGGTGCTGGCCGACGGCGAGTTCTACCGTGTCGGCGGGCATACGCCGGTGAAGGTGGACGTGCGCATCATCGCCGCCACCCACCAGGACCTAGAGCGCCTGGTGGAGGATGGCCGCTTCCGCGAGGACCTCTTCCACCGTCTCAACGTCATCCGCGTGCACCTGCCCAGGCTCGCCGAGCGGCGCGAGGACATCCCGCGGCTGACCCGCCACTTCCTGGCCGAGGCGGCCAAGGAGCTCGCCACCGATGTCAAGGTGCTCACCCCCGAGGCGGAGCGCCACCTCACCCGGCTGCCCTGGCCCGGCAACGTGCGCCAGCTGGAGAACGCCTGCCGCTGGCTGACGGTGATGGCCTCCGGTCGCGAGATCCTGGTGGAGGACCTGCCGCCGGAGCTGCGCGACGAGGGCGACGAGACGGCCGGTGCCGGCGGCGATTGGCGGGTGGCCTTCCGCGACTGGGCCGACCGCGCCCTGGCCGCCGGCCACACCCACCTGCTGGAGGAGGCCGTTCCCGACTTCGAACGCATCCTGATCGAGACCGCCCTGCGTCACACCGGCGGCCGCAAGGGCGAGGCTGCCGAGCTGCTGGGCTGGGGGCGCAACACCCTCACCCGCAAGCTCAAGGTCCTGTTGCCGGCGCTGGCCGAGGGGGAGGGATAAGGCAGAGGCGTCATGGGACGAAAGGTGCATTGTTGCCGGGCTCGGCGCTGGCGTAGCTTCCATAAGCAACCTTTCATTCAAGTAGGCCGCCCATGTCCTCCTCCGCCGCCCCGCCGAAGCCTATCCACGTCACCGAAGTGGGGCTCCGTGACGGCCTCCAGAACGAGCCGGTGGTATTGACCACCGAGCAGAAGCTCTCACTGGCGCGAGCTCTGGTCGACGCCGGTGTTCGCGAGTTCGAGGTGACCTCCTTCGTCAGCCCCCGGGCGGTGCCGGCTCTGGCCGATGCCGCCGATATGGTGGCTGCCCTCAGGGACACGCCGGGGCTACACCTCTCGGCGCTGGTGCCCAATGTGCGAGGGGCCGAGCGCGCCCTGGAGGCCGGGGTGGATTCGGTGGTGCTGTTCGTCTCGGCATCGGAGCGCCACAACGCCAAGAACGTCAACCGTAGCGTGGCCGAGTCGCTGGAAGGTTTCGCTCAGGTCGCGCGCCTGCTCGAAGGCAGCGGGGTCGCCCTGCGGGGGGCCATCGCCACGGCCTTCGGCTGTCCCTTCGAGGGCAATGTCCCGGTCGCGGCGGTGGACACCATCGCACGGCGGTTCGCCGACCTCGGGGCGACGCACCTGTCGCTTGGGGATACCACCGGCATGGCGACGCCGCCGCTGGTCACCGAGCGCGTGACGCGCCTGCGCGAGGCGGTGCCCGGCCTGCCGCTGACCCTGCACTTCCACAACACCCGCGGTATCGGCCTGGCCAATGTGATGCAGGGGCTGGCGCTGGGCGTGGATCGCTACGAGAGCTCGATCGGCGGACTGGGTGGCTGCCCCTTCGCCCCGGGCGCATCCGGCAACATCGCCAGCGAGGACCTGGCCTACCTGCTGCTCGAGATGGGCCATGACACCGGCCTCGATCTCGAGGGGCTGATCAAGGCCTCGCGCCTGGCCAGCAAGCTGATGGGGCGGCCCCTGCCGGCACAGGTCTCCAAGGCGGGCCCACGTCTGGCGCTGAGCGCCTGTGACAGCGTTCCCACCGCTCAGGGATGACGATGATGACACCCTCCTCACACGCCTCAGGGTCGCTCTCCGGCATTCGCGTCATCGACCTGACGCGGGTGATCTCCGGGCCCTTCTGTACCCAGATCCTCGGTGACCATGGTGCCGACGTGGTCAAGGTCGAGCCGCCGGGGCGGGGCGACGTGGTGCGCAGCCAGGGCAACATGGTCAACGGCGAAAGCTGGTACTTCGCCCAGTTCAACCGCAACAAGCGCTCCCTGACCCTCGACCTGCGCAGCGAGGAGGGCAAGGCGATCCTGCACCGTCTGCTCGAGGGGGCCGACGTGCTGGTGGAGAACTTCCGCCCCGGGGTGCTGGGCAAGATGGGGCTCGATGACGATACCCTGCGCGAGCGCTACCCGCGCCTGGTGGTGGGTCGGATCAACGGTTTCGGCTCCACCGGGCCCTATCGGGATCGCCCCGCCTACGACTTCATCGCCCAGGCCATGAGCGGCTTCATGGGGGTCAACGGCACCGCCGACGGTGAGCCGATGCGGGCAGCTCCCCCGATCAGCGACATGGTGGCCAGCCAGAACCTGGCCTTCGGCATCTGCGCCGCCCTGGTGCGCCGGGCCTCCACCGGCCAGGGCGACATCGTCGAGACGGCCCTGACCAATGGGCTGATCGCCATGATGGGGTATCTGGCGGCGGAGTTCTTCGCCACGGATCGTGTCCCGTCACGCACCGGAAACGATCATCCCATGCTCTACCCCTACGGGCTGTTCAGGGCCAGTGACGGCGAGGTGGCCATCGCCCCGAGCAACGACACCATGGTGCGTCGCTTCCTCGGTGCCCTGGACATGCTGCACCTGCTGGAAGACGAAAGGTTTGCCGACAACCCGAGACGCATGGCCAATCGCGAGGCGCTGAGGAAGATCCTCGACCAGGTGATCCAGACGCGCCGGGTGGAGGAGTGGATCGCGCATCTCAACCAGGCCGGCGTCCCCTGCGGACGGGTGCACGACCTGCGCGAGACCTTCGCCGACCCCCAGGTGCAGGCCCAGGAGATGCGCTTGGAGCTTGCGCAGGCCTCCGGCCGGGTGCCGGTTACCGGCTTCCCGGTCAAGTTGCGCGAGGCGCCGGCGAGCATCTACCACCCGGTGCCGCGCCTCGGCGAGCATACCGACGAGCTGCTGGCCGAGCTCGGCATCGAGGGCCAGGCGTTGGCGTCGCTGCGGGCGGGCAAGGTGATCTGAACTACGCTGTACACGCCGCCATCCCGGCAGGCCGTGCATCCCGGCGAGGGCGTCATGCTCGCCACAACAACAATCAGGAGGAACATGCCAATGCAATCTGTCACCAAGGGAGTCTTCAGCCTTGCCGCCGCGACCCTGATGGGGGCGAGCGTGGCGGTGAGCGCGCCCGCCCAGGCACTGCCGATCAGCGAGTGTATCGCCCCGGCAGACCCGGGCGGCGGCTGGGACTTCACCTGCCGCTCGGTGGGCAAGCTGCTGCTTGAGCTGGACCTGGTGGATGGCCCGGTCCAGGTGACCAATATGCCGGGCGGCGTCGGGGCGGTGGCCTTCGCCAACGTCGCGGGCAACCGCGCCGATGACAGCGACCTGATCGTCGCGACCAGCACCGTGGGCGTGACCCAGATCGCCCAGGGCAAGTATCCCGGTGGGGCCGATACCATGCGCTGGCTGGGCATGCTGGGTACCGACGTGGGCGTGGTCCTGGTGGACGACGAGAGCCGCTTCGAATCCCTGGAGCAGCTGCTGGACACCATGGTCGAGGACCCGGGTGCCCTGGCGGTGGCCGGCTCCAGCGGTGCCGGTGGCTGGGACCATATCCGCGCCCTGATGCTGGCCAAGGCGGCGGGCATGCCCGACGATCAGGTCGGCAGCCTGCGCTGGGTGCAGTTCGACGGCGGCGGCCCCGCCGTGACCCAGATGATGGGCGGTCATGTCGATGTCGTCTCCACCGACCTGGGCGAGATCGCCGGCTTCATCGAGTCGGGAGATGTGCGCGTGCTGGCGGTGCTCTCCGAGGAGCCGCTGCCCGAGCCCTTCGACGCGCTGCCCACCGCGGTGTCCCAGGGCTATGACGTGGCAGGCTACAACTGGCGCGGTTTCTACACCGGTGGCGAGGTCTCCGATGAGGACTATGCCGCCATGGTGGAGGACCTGAAGACCCTCTACGACAGCGATGAGTGGAAGGGCGTGGCCGAGCAGAACGGCCTGGTGCCGCTGTGGCGTGGGGGAGAGGAGTTCAGCGACTTCGTGCGTGACTCCATCGACCAGGTAGAGAGCATCTCCCGCGAGATCGGGGTCATCGAGTGAGCGATCGCGTCGTGCGAACCGGCCGCCCTTCCGGGGCGGTCGGCGACCGGGTGGCAGGCGCCGTGCTGCTGGTGGTGGCTATCGCCGCCTGGTGGCTCTCCCATGACTACACCAGCGGCTTCGGTCAGGCGCTGGGGCCGGGCGTCTTCCCGCGCCTGGTCTGCGTGCCCCTGGCACTGCTCTCCCTCTACCTGATGGTGCGGCCGGGAGTGAACCAGCGCTGGCCCGAGCGAGCCGCCCTGATTCGCCAACTGTTCCTGCTGGCCCTGTTGATGGTCTATGCCGGCCTCGTCGAGCCGCTGGGATTCCTGCCCACGGCCCTGCTTACCGTCACCCTGATGATTCGCCTGTTCGGGGCCCAGTGGCGCCAGGCGCTGCCCTTCGGCCTGCTGCTGACCCTGAGCCTCTATCTTCTCTTCGAATTCGCCCTTGGCATGCCGCTGCCGGACATGCCGGGCCTGGATTGGTAAATCGTCCCATGGAGCTTCTCGCCTATCTCGCCCAGGGCTTCGCCGTGGCGCTCGAGCCCCAGCATCTGTTCCTGGCCCTGGTCGGCTGTGCGCTGGGCACTCTGATCGGGGCGCTGCCTGGACTGGGGCCGGTGAACGGGGTGGCGCTGATGATCCCGCTTACCTTCAACTTCAGCCTCACGGCGACGGCCGCATTGATCCTGCTGGTCAGCATCTACTACGGCTGCATGTACGGGGGGCGGATCAGTTCGATCCTGCTCAACATTCCCGGTGACGAGCCGGCGATGATGACTACCCTGGACGGCTTCCCCATGGCGCAGCAGGGGCGTGGCGGCGAGGCGCTCGGCCTGACCGGTGTCGCCTCCTTCGTCGGCGCACTGGTGGCGACCATCGGCTTGGTCCTCTTCGCGCCGCTGCTGGTGAGTTTCGCCATCCGCTTCGGGCCGGCCGAGTACTTCGCCCTGTTCGTGCTGGCCTTCGCCACCATCGGCGGCGTCACCGGCGGCAACCTGGCCAAGAGCTTCCTGGCGGCCTGCCTGGGGCTGCTGCTGGGCACGGTAGGCATTGACTCGGTCAGCAGCGTCCCGCGCTACACCTTCGGCTGGTATGAGCTCTACGATGGCATCGACTTCATCGTGGCCCTGGTCGGCCTGTTCGCGATCTCCGAGTGCCTGGTGTTCCTGGAGGACTCCCACCAGGGACGCAAGCCCACCATGGAGATGGGCTCGGCGATGCCCGGGATTCGCACCGCCTGGAGCTGTCGTGGCACGATCGGTCGCAGTTCGGCGCTTGGCTTCATCGCCGGGGTGCTGCCCGGGGCCGGGGCGGCGCTGGGCAGCTTCCTCTCCTATACCCTGGAGCGGCGCTGGCTCGGCAAGCGCGGTGACTTCGGTAATGGTGACCCCCGCGGGGTGGCGGCACCGGAGGCGGGTAACAACGCCGCCGCAGGCGGGTCGTTGATCCCGATGCTGTCGCTGGGGATCCCGGGCAGTGGCACCACTGCCATCCTGCTGGCGCTGCTGCTGTCCATGAACATCACCCCGGGGCCGCTGCTGTTCGAGAACCAACCCGAGCTGGTATGGGGGCTGGTGGCGGCGCTGTTCATCGGCAACCTGATGCTGCTGGCGCTGAACATCCCGCTGGTGGGGCTGTTCGCCCGGGTGCTGCGCGCACCGGGCTGGTTCCTGATGCCGATGGTGGTGATGGTCGCCTTCGTGGGGGTCTACTCGTTGAGCAACAGCGCCTTCGACCTCTACATGATGCTGGCCTTCGGCGTGCTCGGCTATGTGCTGCGCAAGCTTGAGATCCCCACGGTGCCGGTGGTGCTGGGACTGCTGCTGGGAGGGCAGATGGAGTACAACCTGCGCCGCGCCATGTCGATCTCGGGTGGCGACTGGAGCATCATCTGGAACAGCGACATCTCGGTGGGTATCTACCTCTTCGCCATCGCACTGCTGCTGGGCGGGCTGCTGTTCCACTGGCTGATGCGGCGCAAGCGGTCATAGCCGCCGTGGGGCTGGGCGCCGGCGCCGGGGGCTGCCAGAATGGACGCCTCAAGGAGAGACGCCCATGACGCAGATGAGCTGGGAGCGGCTGCTGGATCCAAGCCGCCTGCACGACCGGCGCGGCGCGCGCCCCGCCGACGGCCGCGGGGAGATCGGCCGCAGCCCCTTCCACAAGGACCACGACCGCATCGTCTTCGCCGGTTCCTTCCGGCGCCTGGGGCGCAAGACCCAGGTCCACCCGCTGACCGACAACGACCATATCCACACCCGCCTGACCCACTCCCTGGAGGTGGGCTGCGTGGGACGCTCGCTGGGCATGATCGTCGGCGAACGGCTGAGCGGCCGCCTGCCCGGCTGGATCACCCCCGCTGACCTGGGGGTGATCGTCCAGGCCGCCTGCCTGGGCCACGATATCGGTAATCCTCCCTTCGGGCATGCCGGGGAGTACGCCATCCGCGACTGGTTCAAGCGCACCGAGGCCGACGGCAGCGGCCTGCTCGAGGGGCTCTCGCCGCTGGAGCGCGAGGACCTGCTCACCTACGAGGGCAACGCCCAGGGGTTCCGGGTGATCACCCAGATCGAGTACAACCAGTTCCGCGGCGGCATGCGCCTGACCACGGCGACGCTGGGCACCCTGCTCAAGTACCCCTGGACGGTGGAACACGGCGGTGCCATGGGTAAGTTCGGCTGCTACCAGAGCGAGCGCCACCTGCTGGTGGAGGTGGCCGAGCGCCTGGGGCTGCCCGCCGACGGGGAGGGGCGTTGGTGCCGCCACCCCCTGGCCTGGCTGGTGGAGGCCGCCGATGACATCTGCTATGCGCTGCTCGACCTGGAGGATGGCCTGGAGATGGGCATCCTGCGCTTCGACGAGGTCGCCGAGATCCTGATCCAGATCGCCGGCGGCGAGCCCCCCGACTACGCCGCCATGCAGCGCCAGGGGGTCTCCCAGCGGCGGCGCATCGCTGCCCTGCGCGGGGCGGCCATGGAGCGGGCGGTGAACGACGTCGGTGCGGTGTTCGTGCAGCACGAGGCGGAGCTGCTCGCCGGGCGGCTGCGCCAGGACCTGCTCGAGCTCTGTCACCCGGACCTCGACTGGGGGGTGAAGGCGGCCAAGCAGCTGGCCCGGGAGCGGATCTTCCAGAACGAGCGCAAGGCCAAGCTGGAGATCGGCGCCTACACGACCCTGGGCATCCTGCTGGAGGCCTTCATCGGCGCGGCCCATGAGCTGCACCACACCGGGCGCTCCACCTTCAAGCACCAGCGCGTGCTGGCGCTGATCGGCGAGAACACCCCGCGCCCCTCCTGGGGCCTCTACGACAGCTACCGGCGCATGCTGGACTTCATCGGTGGCATGACCGACCACTACGCCGTGGACCTGGCCCAGGAGATGGGCGGGCGCCTGCGCGGCGACTGAGGGGGCTAGGCGCCGGGCGCGCGGCTGGCGCCGATGTGGGCCATCAGGGTGGCGATGACGGCGTCGTGGGCGGCGGCGTCGAATTCGCCGGGGCAGAGCGTGGCGAGGCGGCCGGCCAGGTCGTCGCCGCTGTCCACCAGCAGGTCGTCGGGGCCGTCGTCGGCCTCCACCCGCCAGCCGGGCAGGGTCAGCACGCCCATCACCGGCACCGCGTGACCGGTGCGCTCGGCGAGCCAGTCGGCCATCCAGCGCGCCAGCTCGCGGGTCTTGGCCAGCGGCTTGCGCTCGCTCCAGCCCGGGAAGCGCAGCCGCGCCTTCTCCACCACCAGACGGTCGAGCTCCTCGCCGGAGGGGGCGACGGGGCGGGTGCGGGCGCGGGTCTCCACCACGAAGACCCCGCAGGGGGTCACCACCACGTGGTCGATGCGGGTGCGGCCCGCGGGGATGTCGTGGAAGACATAGAAGGGATGGGCCTCGGGGCGCACCAGGCGCTCGAGCTCCTGGCCCACCGCCAGCTCGCAGGCGAGCCCCAGCTTGAGGCGCCGGATGCGCTGGAAGTCGCGCATCAGCCGGAAGCTGTAGCCCAGCACCAGCAGGGTGCTCAGGGCGCCGTAGAGGGCCCACTCCACCCAGTGCTGTTCATGGGAGACGATCATGCGTCCCATGCCGTAGACCAGCGGCACCAGGGTGACCAGGGGGCCGAGGGCGCCGTTGAGGTAGAGGCCGGCGAAGGCGTCGTCGAGGCGGTCGCGCAGGTGCTGGCCGGGCTCGCGCAGCGGCCGGGCGTCGAAGGGCGAGCGCACCCGGGCGTCATGCAGGTTGCGCAGTGCCACCACGATCACCCCCATGGCGGCGAGGGGAAACAGGAAGATCAGGGGGAGCAGGTATTCCAGCCAGGCCATCGGGATTCCTTGCCCATGCGCAGGGAGCGGCGGAGGTCGACCTATTCTAGACAACCCCACCCCCCGGGGGCCATGCTCTGTTCGGCGCAGGCAGCGAGGCAGCAGGATGACGTCAGCGACGGCAACACCCCTTACCACTCCCGACCCGGCGAGCCTGGAGGCGCTGGTCGCCTTCATCGAGCGTCACCCGCGGCTGGCGGTGCTCAGCGGCGCGGGGATCAGCACCGCCAGCGGCATCCCCGACTACCGGGACGCCGCCGGCGAGTGGAAGCGCTCGCCGCCCATGCAGCACCGCCAGTTCATGGGCAGCCACGCCGCCCGGCAGCGCTACTGGGCGCGCGCCCTGGTGGGCTTCCGCACCCTGGGCGAGGCGCGGCCCAACGCCGCCCACCAGGCCCTGGCGCGGCTCGAGGCGCAGGGCGTGGTAAACGGGGTGATCACCCAGAACGTCGACGGCCTGCACCAGCGCGCCGGCTCGCGGCGGGTGATCGACCTCCACGGTCGCGCCGACCGGGTGCGCTGCATGGGGTGCGGCGCCCGTCGCATGCGTCATGCGCTGCACGCCGAGCTGGAGGCGCTCAACCCGCGCTGGGCGAGGCAGGAGGCGGGGGCGGCCCCGGACGGCGATGCCGACCTGGAGGCGGACTTCTCCGCGTTCCGGGTGCCGGCCTGCACGCGCTGCGGCGATGGCATCTGGAAGCCCGACGTGGTGTTCTTCGGCGACAGCGTGCCGAGCGGGGTGGTGACGCGGGCCTTCGCCCTGCTCGAGGCCAGCGACGCCCTGCTGGTGGTGGGCTCGTCGCTGATGGTCTACTCCGGTTTCCGCTTCGCCCGCGCCGCGGCCCGCGACGGCAAGCCCATCGCCTGCCTCAACCTGGGGCGTACCCGGGCCGACGACCTCTTCGCGCTGAAGGTGGCGGCGCCGCTGGAGGCCTCCCTCGACGCCCTGGCCGAGCGGCTGGCGCCCGGCCTCAGCCGCCGGCCAGCCTGACCGTGTAGCCGCGCGCCTCCAGCTCCGCCTTGAGGGTCTCGCGCTGGTCGCCCTGGATCTCGATCACCCCTTCCTTGACCGCGCCGCCGGTGCCGCAGCGCTTCTTGAGCGCCTTGGCCAGGCGCTTCAGCTCGGCCTCGGGCAGCGGCACGCCGCTGATGGTGGTCACCCCCTTGCCCTTGCGGCCGCTGGTCTCCCGGCGGAGGCGCACGATGCCGTCGAGCTCGGCCAGGCGGGCCTGCTCGGCCTGCTCGGCGCAGCGGCACTCGGCGACGGGCTGGCGACAGTCGGGGCAGGTCTCGCCGTGCTCGGTGGAGTAGACGAGGCCGCGCAGCTGGTCCTGGAGGGATGGCATGGAAGGACTCCCGGAGTGGTGGAGGAACATGGCCGGGATGATAGCGGCTGTGGCCGCCGGCTGCATGATGACGCGACGGGGGCTCGGCAGGAGAGCTCGCCGGGCCCGCTCAGCGGGCGATGGCGCGGGGAGCGAGATCCCGGGCCAGGCGGGCGACCACGGTGGGCAGCTGGAACATGCTGGTGATCATGATCGCGCCTTCCGGGGTCTGCTCGACGTCCGGGTAGCGATTGAGGTGCACCACCGTCATGCCGGCGGCCAGCGCGGCCCGCACGCCCACCACCGAGTCCTCGATGGCCAGGCAGCGCCCCGGCGGGTAGCCCATCTCGTGTGCCGCATGGGCGTAGAGGCAGGGATCAGGCTTCCAGCAGTTGGCGGTGTAGGCGCTGAACAGGTGGTCGCCGAACAGGGGCCCGAGGCCGGTGGCCTCTAGGGAGGTGCGGATCTTGTTCTCGGGCCCGTTGGAAACCACGCCCATGGGGTAGTCGGAGAGCGCCGCCAGTGCCTCGGTGGCCCCCTCGATGGGGATGAGCTCGGTGGCCAGGCGCCGGTTGAGGTTGGCGCGCATGGTGCTCTCCAGCGGCCCTAGGGCCTCGGGGTCGACCCGGCCGTGGCGGCTCTCCAGCTCGGCCACGATGCGTCGGAAGCGGGCCCCGCGAAACTCGCCGATGTAGTCGCTGGCCTGAAAGGGCAGGCCCACGGCGTTGAGCGCGGTGGCCATCTCGTCGGCGAGCAGTGGCTCGCTGTCGACCAGGGTACCGTCGCAGTCGAAGAGCAGGCAGAGGGGGCGTGGCATCACCAGTCCTCGCGGGTGTGGCCAGGGGATATCGGCAGTGTCTCGTTAGTGTAAGCCGAGATGGCGGACTTTGCGAACACTGTTTCTAAAGTCGGGGGCTGCCGGGGCCGCCAACCGCAACGGGCGACCCCCATGGGTCGCCCGTCGATCGTGCGGCGTGCGCCTCAGCGCACCTTGGGGTCGAGCTCGCCGCTGGCGTAGCGCTCGAACATCGCCTCCAGGTTGATCGGCTTGATCTTGGAGGCGTTGCCGGCGGTGCCGAAGGCTTCGTAGCGGGCGATGCACAGCTCGCGCATAGCGGCGACGGTCTCCTTGAGGTACTTGCGCGGGTCGAACTCGCTGGGGTTCTCGGCCAGGAAGCGACGCACCGCACCGGTGGAGGCCAGGCGCAGGTCGGTGTCGATGTTGACCTTGCGCACGCCGTGCTTGATGCCCTCGATGATCTCCTCGACCGGCACGCCATAGGTCTCGGGGATCTCGCCGCCGTGGGCGTTGATCACCTCGAGCCACTCCTGGGGCACCGAGGAGGAGCCGTGCATCACCAGGTGGGTGTCGGGGATGCGGGCGTGGATCTCCTTGATGCGCTGGATGGAGAGGGTGTCGCCGGTGGGCGGCCGGGTGAACTTGTAGGCACCGTGGCTGGTGCCGATGGCGATGGCCAGGGCGTCGACCTGGGTGGCCTTGACGAAGTCGGCCGCCTCCTCGGGATCGGTGAGCAGCTGCTCCATATCGAGCTTGCCCTCGGCGCCGATGCCGTCCTCCTCGCCGGCCATGCCGGTCTCCAGGCTGCCCAGGCAGCCCAGCTCACCCTCCACGGAGACGCCGCAGGCGTGGGCCATCTCCACGGTGCGACGGGTGACGTCGACGTTGTAGTCGTAGCTGGTCGGGGTCTTGCCGTCCTCGCCCAGGGAGCCGTCCATCATCACCGAGGAGAAGCCCAGCTGGATGGAGCGCTGGCACACCGCGGGGCTGGTGCCGTGGTCCTGGTGCATCACCACCGGGATGTGGGGGAACTCCTCCACCGCGGCCAGTATCAGGTGGCGCAGGAAGGGGGCGCCGGCGTACTTGCGGGCGCCAGCGGAGGCCTGGACGATCACCGGGGAGTTGGTGCGGTCGGCGGCTTCCATGATGGCGCGCATCTGTTCGAGGTTGTTGACGTTGAAGGCCGGCACGCCGTAGCCGTGCTCGGCGGCGTGGTCCAGCAACTGGCGCATGCTGATCAGTGCCATGGTGTCACCTGTCTGTCGTGATGGCGGCGGGCCCGTCGGGCGCCGCCGCGTGGCAAAGGGAAGGGGCGTGAAGTGAGGGCAGTCTATCAGCCCCGGGCCGCGGCGGCCTCCAGGGCGGCCACCGCCGGCAGGGTCTTGCCCTCGACGTACTCTAGGAAGGCGCCGCCGCCGGTGGAGATGTAGGAGACCCGCTCGGCGATGGCGTACTTGTCGATGGCGGCCAGGGTGTCGCCGCCGCCGGCGATGGAGAAGGCCGGGCTCTCGGCGATGGCCTTCGCGATCACCTCGGTGCCGCGGCCGAACTGGTCGATCTCGAACACGCCCACCGGGCCGTTCCAGAGGATGGTACCGGCGTCCTTGAGCAGGGCGGCCAGGCGTGCGGCGCTCTCGGGGCCGATGTCGAGGATCATCTCGTCGTCCGCCACCTGGTCCACCGGCTTGACGGTGGCGGTGGCGGACTCGGAGAACTCGGTGGCCACCACCACGTCGGTGGGCAGCGGAATCTCGACCTTCGCCATCAGGGCCTTGGCCTGGTCGATCAGGTCGGCCTCATGCAGCGACTTGCCGACGTTGTGGCCCGCCGCGGCGATGAAGGTGTTGGCGATGCCGCCGCCGACGATCAGCTGGTCGCACTTCTCGGAGAGGGCGTTGAGCACCTCCAGCTTGGTGGAGACCTTGGAGCCACCGACGATGGCCGCCATGGGGCGGGCCGGGGTGGCCAGCGCCTTCTCCAGGGCGTCGAGCTCGGCGGCCAGCAGCGGGCCGGCACAGGCTACGGGGGCGAAGCGCGCCACGCCATGGGTGGAGGCCTGGGCGCGGTGGGCGGTGCCGAAGGCGTCCATCACGAAGATGTCGCACAGGGCGGCATACTGCTGGGCGAGGGTCTCGTCGTCCTTCTTCTCGCCGCTGTTGAAGCGCACGTTCTCCAGCAGCACCACCTCGCCGTCGGCCACCTCGACCTCGTCCTCCAGGTAGGCGCCGACCAGGCGCACCGGGCGGCCCAGCAGCTCGCCCAGGTGGTCGGCCACCGGCGCCAGGGAGAACTCCTCGGCCGGCTTGCCCTCGGTGGGGCGGCCCAGGTGGCTCATCAGCAACACCCGGGCGCCGGCGTCCAGGGCGGCCTGGATGGAGGGCAGGGCGGCGCGCAGGCGGGCGTCGCTGGAGACCTTGCCGTGCTTGACGGGTACGTTGAGGTCCTCGCGGATCAGCACGCGCTTTCCGCTGAGGTCGAGGTCGGTCATCTTGCGCACGTTCATCGGGGGGCGTTCCTCATCTGGAAACCTGGGTCCGTAACTGTTGGGCGAAGGCTCAGGGGGTAGCGGGCGGCAGGGCCGCCAGGCGCCGGGCGACATCGAGCATGCGGTTGGCGAAGCCCCACTCGTTGTCGAACCAGCACAGAAGCTTGAGCAGGCGGCCGCCGGCCACCCGGGTCTGGGTGGCGTCCACGATACCGGAGCGCGGATCGTGGTTGAAGTCGACCGAGGCCATGGGCTCCTCGGTATAGCCGAGCCGCCCGGCCAGGCGCCCGCGGCTGGCCTCGGCGAGCAGGGCGTTGACCTCGGCGGCGCTGGTGTCGCGCCTCACCGTGATGGCCAGGTCCATGGCCGAGACGTTGATGGTGGGCACGCGCACGTGCAGGCACTCGAAGCGCCCGGCCAGGTGCGGCATTAGGCGGTTGATGCCCCGCGCCAGGCCGGTGTCCACCGGCACGATGGAGTGCATGGCGGAGCGGGTCAGGCGCAGGTCGGTCTGGTGGTAGGCGTCGATCACCGGCTGGTCGTTCATCGCCGAGTGGATGGTGGTGGTGACGCCATGCTCGATGCCCAGCGCCTCGTCGAGCACGGTGAGCACCGGCACCAGGCAGTTGGTGGTGCAGGAGGCGGCCGAGACGATGCGCTGGGCGGGGGCCAGCTCGTGGTCGTTGATGCCGGTGACGATGGTGGCGTCGACGTCGTTCTCGGCGGGCTGGGAGAACAGCAGGCGGCCGGCGCCGGCGGCCAGGTGGCGCGCGGCGGTGGCGCGGTCCCGGAAACTGCCGGAACACTCCAGCACCAGGTCGATGCCCAGCTCCGCCCAGGGCAGGCGGTCGGGGTCGGCCTTGGAGAGCACCCGGATCGGTTGGCCGTTGACGACCAGCCGGTCGCCCTCGGCCGTCACCGTGCCGGGAAAGCGTCCATGGGTGGTGTCGTAGCGGGTCAGGTAGGCGATGGTCGCCAGGTCCGAGAGCTCGTTGATCGCCACCACCTCGAGGGGAGGAGTGTCGTGGCCGGCCGCCTGCTGCTCGATGAGCGCGCGCAGCACGCACTGGCCGATGCGGCCGTAGCCGTTGATGGCGATGCGATGGGCCATGGCGGTGAGGGTCTCCCCCTTGGGCTCTCGAGAACCGGCGATTCTAGCGCATTTCAGCCGACGAGTCCCGGCAGGCGCCAGGCCAGCGGAAGCAGCAGGGCAGTCAGGATGCCGGTGAGGCTCATGCCCAGCGAGGCGAAGGCACCGGCGGTGGGACCGATCTCGAAGGCGCGCACCGTGCCCAGGGCGTGACCGTTGATGCCCAGCGCCAGGCCCAGCAGGCGTTCGTCCTGGATGCCGAGCCAGCGGGCCGTGAGGCCCACGGCAGCGATCGCCGCCACCCCGGTGACCAGCAGGCCGCCCATCATCAGCGGCACCGAGCCGCCGAGGCGCTCGGTGATGCCGATGGCGATGGGGGCGGTGACCGACTTGGGGGCCAGCGAGGCGAGGATCTCGGCGGGGGCCCCCATCACCCAGGCGATGCCTACCGCATAGAGGGCGGCCATGGTGGCGGCGATGGGCAGGCAGAGCAGCAGCGGTCGCCACAGGGCGCGGACATGGCCCATCTGCTGGTAGAGCGGCAGGCCCAGCGCCACCGTGGCGGGCCCCAGCAGCAGCATCAGCCAGCCGGCGCCGCGACGGTAGTCGGCGTAGTCGATGGCGAGCAGCGCCAGCACCCCCGCCAGCAGGAGCGCGGCGACCAGGATCGGCGGGCACCAGGCGGGGGCCCGAGCAGCGCGGAACAATCGCTCGCCGGCGAAATAGGCGGCCAGGGTCAGCGCCACGGCGGCCAGCGGGGAGGCCATCAGATGATCGAGCAGCTCAGGCATCGCGCTGGCCCTCGTCGCCCACCAGGCGGCGCAGCAGCCACAGGGTGGTGAAGACGCTGAGCAGGGTGCCCAGCAGCAGGGCGGCGAGGATCGCGGTCAGCTGGCCGGCCAGCTCGTCGAGCATGAAGAAGATCCCCACCACCCCGGGCATGATCAGCAGCGCCAGCACGGCGATCAGCGGTCTAGCCGCGGCGGCGATGTCGTCGAAGCCGCCGCCGTGGAGGACCAGCCAGGCGGTAAGCGCGAGCATGCCGACGACGCCGGCGGAGACGGGCAGGCCGGTGAGGGTGATCAGGACCTCGCCGAGCAGCAGGAAGCCGATCAGCCAGAGGAAACCGCGCAGTGCGGGCATGGGCTCGTCCTTGTGTGAAGAGCGATCGAGATGGGGGCGGAAGGGCGACGCAGGGCCCTTGAAAAGCGTCGAAGCGCTCCTATTGTGCAGATTACCGGGGCGATGTCAGCCGTCGAGGCGCTCCCCCGTCTATCCCGTGAGGTCAATCTGCGTAGGAGGTGTTCGTGATGTTCGGAGATCTCAGGCGTTTCGAGACCGGCCGCCCCCAGGGCCTGGAGTGGTTCCGGCAATGGATGGAGGACATGCTGCCCGAGGCCGGTGCCGCCGATATCCGCTCGGTGCCACGTGGCAGCTTCCCGCTGATCAATGTCGGGCGTACCGACGATGCGGTGCGGGTCTATGTGTTCGCGCCCGGGCTTGATGCCGAGGCGCTCGAGGTGAGCCTTCAGGACAATGTGCTGACCGTGGCCGGGCATCGTGCGGCGCCGGAGGCGGGCGAGGGGCGCACGCACTTTCGCCAGGAGCGTTTCCACGGTGACTTCCGTCGCGCGGTGGCACTACCCCAGGGGCTCGACATCGACCGCGCCGAGGCGCGCTTCCGCGACGGCGTATGCGAGGTCGTGCTGCCCAAGCGCGAGGAGCTCAAGCCGCGGCGTATCGAGGTCAAGGCCGCGTAATCCCGAGTCAACGAGTTCCGCTGAAAAAGGAGGTAATGGTCATGAACGATATCACGCGTCGAGACGCCAGCCTGCCGGAGGCGACCCAGCGCACCCAGCGCGCCGATAGCCTGTTGCCTGCAGTGGATATCTTCGAGGAGGGCAATGCCCTGCATATCCTCGCCGACATGCCGGGCGTGACACGTGAAAGCCTGCGTATAGAGGTCGACAACAATGTGTTGAGCCTGGAAGGGGACGTGGCCATCGACATGCCGGAGGCCCTCACGGCCATCTATGCCGAGGTACGCGCCCAACGCTACGCACGGCGCTTCACGCTGAGCCATGAGATCGATAGCGATGCCATCGAGGCTCGCATCGACAATGGCGTGCTTCACCTGGTCCTGCCCAAGAAAGAGACGCACCGTCGGCGCAGGATCGAGATCCAGGCCGCCTGAGCGGCCAACCAGGCCAGGCGCCTTGGCCTTGCCCAGTCAAGGCGCCACCTTTCGCTGTGCCCCCGATTTTGTGCGCTGGTATCCCCTCCTTTACCCTCTGACCAGAACGCTTACGTCTTCCAGCCGGCCCTTGAAACGAGCCTTCGGCACGGACTTTCTACACGGGCCTTCGACACAGATGGTATCCACGGCTACATCTGAATCCACTAGGATGGAAGGAGCCATGCACTCGACTCGCCGCCAACCAGGTCGACATACGCTGGATTCACCAAGGCCATCCAATATCCAAGGAGAGGAACACCATGACCGATATTGCGAAGCTGTTGGGCGATGATGCCGACGATCTGCTCGGCCATACTTGTCAAGGCGTGCCCCGCGACAGCCTTCACCTGCCGGGACCTGACTTCGTCGATCGCGTCGTATCGGCAAGTGATCGCCCGCCGGCGGTGTTGCGCAACCTGCAGGCGCTCTACAACCATGGGCGTCTCGGTGGTACCGGCTACCTGAGCCTGTTGCCGGTGGATCAAGGCATCGAACACTCCGGTGGCGCCTCGTTCGCTCCCAATCCGCGCTATTTCGATCCGGCCAACATCGTCGAGCTGGCCATCGAGGGCGGCTGTAACGGCGTGGCCTCGACCCTGGGTGTACTCGGCTCGGTGGCGCGCCGCTATGCCCACAGGATCCCGATGATGCTCAAGCTCAACCACAACGAGTCGTTGAGCCACCCGGCGATCTACGATCAGACACTGTTTGCCGAGGTCGAGCAGGCCTTCGACATGGGCTGCGTGGCGGTTGGGGCAACCATCTACTTCGGCTCCCACGAGAGCCGCCGCCAGATCATGGAGATCAGCGCCGCCTTCCAGCGGGCCCATGAGCTGGGCATGGTCACGGTGCTCTGGGCCTACCTGCGCAACCCCGCCTTCAAACAGGAGGGCACCGACTACCATGTGGCCGCCGACCTGACCGGCCAGGCCAATCACTTGGCGGCGACCCTCAAGGCGGATATCGTCAAGCAGAAGCTGCCGGAGACCAACGGCGGCTATCGGGCCGTCGGCTTCGGTCATACCCACGACCGGGTCTACGATACCCTGGCCACGGACCATCCCATCGAGCTGGCCCGCTACCAGGTGGCGAGCTGCTACATGGGCCGGGCCGGGTTGATCAACTCCGGGGGCGGCGCCAAGGGCGCCTCGGACCTGGGCGAGGCGGTGCGCACCGCGGTGATCAACAAGCGGGCCGGTGGCATGGGGCTGATCTCCGGGCGCAAGGCCTTCCAGAAGCCGATGGCCGAGGGCGTCGCCCTGCTCAATGCCATCCAGGACGTCTATCTGGCGAAGGACGTGACCATCGCCTGACCAAAAAGGGCGCGACCGAACGGCCGCGCCCTTTAGCTTGCGTTTCCCGTGAGGCGATCAGGCGTCGAGCAGCTCCCGAGCCTGCTTCACCACGTTCTCCACGGTGAAGCCGAAGTGCTTGAACAGGTCGCCCGCCGGGGCGGATTCGCCGTAGCTCTTCATGCCGATGATGCGCCCGTCGAGGCCGACGAACTTGTGCCAGTAGTCGGCGTGGCTGGCCTCGATGGCGATGCGCTTGGTCACGGCCCTGGGCAGCACGCTCTCGCGGTACTCGGCCTCCTGGCCGTTGAAGCGGTAGGTGGAGGGCATGGAGACCACGCGCACGGCCCGGCCCTGCTGGGTGAGCTCGGCGGCGGCGTCCATGGCCAGGCTGACCTCGGAGCCGGTGGCGATCAGGATCAGCTCGGGGGTGCCCTCGCAGTCCTTGAGCACATAGCCACCGCGCTGGATGTTGGCCAGCTGCTGCTTGGTGCGCGCCTGGTGCGGCAGGCCCTGGCGCGAGAGCACCAGGGCGGTGGGGCCCGACTGGCGCTTCAGCGCCGCGTTCCAGGCCGCGGCGGTCTCGGCGGCATCGCAGGGGCGCCAGATCAGCAGGTTGGGGGTCGAGCGCAGAGTGGTGAGCTGCTCGACCGGCTGGTGGGTGGGGCCGTCCTCGCCCAGGCCGATGGAGTCATGGGTGAAGACGTAGATGGCCTGCTGGCCCATCAGCGCGGCCATGCGCACGGCGTTGCGCATGTACTCCATGAAGATCAGGAAGGTGGCGCCGTAGGGAATGAAGCCGCCATGCAGCGCGATGCCGTTCATGATCGCGCCCATGCCGAACTCGCGTACCCCGTAATGCAGGTAGTTGCCTCCCGGGGTTTCGGGGGTGATCGCCTGGGCGCCGTCCCAGAAGGTCAGGTTGGAGGGCGCCAGGTCGGCGCTGCCGCCGAGCAGCTCGGGCAGCTCCGGCCCCAGGGTGTTGAGGCAGTTCAGCGAGGCCTTGCGCGAGGCGAGGTTCTCGCCATCGTCCTGGGCTTTCTGGAGCATTGCCTCGGTGGGCAGCTCCAGGGGCAGCTTGCCCTGCATGCGACGCTGGAACTCGCGTGCCAGTTCTGGATGGGCCTCGGCGTAGCGCTCGAGGCGGGCCTGCCACTCGTCCTGGCGCGTCTTGCCCGCCTCGGTGGCGTCCCAGCCCTGGTAGATCGCCTCGGGCACGTGGAAGGGGGCGTGGGGCCAGTTGAGCCGCTCGCGGGCGGCGGCGACCTCGTCCTCGCCCAGCGGCGCGCCGTGGCACTCCTCCTTGCCCTGCTTGTTGGGGGCGCCGAAGCCGATCACCGTCTTGCAGATGATCAGGCTGGGCCTGTCGTCCTGGCTGCGCGCGGTCTCGATGGCGGCGCGGATCTCCTCGGGCTTGTGGCCGTCGACGTTGGGCACCACGTGCCAGCCGTAGGCCTCGAAGCGCTTGGCGGTGTCGTCGGTGAACCAGCCCTCGACCTCGCCGTCGATGGAGATGCCGTTGTCGTCATAGAAGGCGATCAGCTTGCCGAGCTTCTGGGTGCCGGCCAGGGAGCAGGCCTCGTGGGAGACCCCCTCCATCAGGCAGCCGTCGCCCAGGAAGCAGTAGGTGTGATGGTCGACGATGGTGTGGCCGGGGCGGTTGAACTGGGCCGCCAGGGTCTTCTCGGCGAGCGCCATGCCCACCGCATTGGCCAGGCCCTGGCCCAGCGGGCCGGTGGTGGTCTCGATGCCCGGGGTATAGCCGAGCTCGGGATGCCCCGGGGTCTTGGAGTGCAGCTGGCGGAAGTTGCGAAGCTGCTCCAGCTCGAGGTCGTAGCCGGTCAGGTGCAGCAGCGAGTAGAGCAGCATGGAGCCGTGGCCGTTGGAGAGCACGAAGCGGTCGCGGTCGGGCCACTTCGGGTCGGCCGGGTTGTGCTTGAGGTAGTCGTTCCACAGCACCTCGGCGATGTCGGCCATGCCCATGGGCGCGCCGGGATGGCCTGACTTGGCCTTCTGGACGGCATCCATGGAGAGGGCGCGAATGGCATTGGCCAGTTCGAAACGGGACGGCATTGAAAGCTCCTCGCCTGCGGCAATATGCGTGCGGCCCTCGCCGAGGGGGTGGCGGGGCGAGCGGTTCGGCTGGATCGGGCGCCGTGCGGGACGGGCGCGGCGCGGTCGAAGTCGGTGGCGTATTGTCGCCGACTTGACGGCGCGCTTCAAATCGTGGATGCCGGGCGCAGGCCCAGCGTGTAGACTCTTGGCCCCAATATGAGGCCCGCCGCGGCCTGTTCTTGTGACTTGTTGTGATATCCGTGCCATCACGGTCGAGGACGCCATGAGCGAATACTCCCTGTTTACCTCCGAATCCGTCTCCGAGGGACACCCGGACAAGATCGCCGACCAGATCTCCGACGCGGTGCTCGACGCCATCATCGCCCGCGACAAGCAGGCACGGGTGGCCTGCGAGACCCTGGTCAAGACCGGCGTGGCGATCGTCGCCGGGGAGATCACCACCTCCGCCTGGGTCGACCTCGAGGCGATCGTGCGCGAGGTGATCACCGGCATCGGCTACACCTCCTCGGATGTCGGCTTCGATGGCCAGACCTGCGGCGTGCTCAACCTGATCGGCAAGCAGAGCGTGGACATCGCCCAGGGTGTGGATCGCACCAAGCCCGAGGACCAGGGCGCCGGCGACCAGGGGCTGATGTTCGGCTACGCCACCAACGAGACCGACAGCTTCATGCCGGCGCCGATCCACTACGCCCACCGCCTGGTGGAGCGCCAGGCGGAGCTGCGCAAGCACGGCCTGCTGCCCTGGCTGCGCCCGGACGCCAAGAGCCAGCTCACCTTCCAGTACGATGCCGAGGGGCGCCCCTGCGCGGTGGATGCCATCGTGCTCTCGACCCAGCACGACCCGGGCATCGACCAGCAGGAGCTGCGCAAGATGGTCAGGCGCGAGATCATCGAGCAGGTGATCCCCGCCGAATGGCTTTCCGCCGAGACCAAGTACCATATCAACCCCACCGGCAAGTTCGTGATCGGCGGGCCGGTGGGCGACTGCGGCCTGACCGGGCGCAAGATCATCGTCGACACCTACGGCGGCATGGCCCGCCACGGCGGCGGCGCCTTCTCCGGCAAGGACCCCTCCAAGGTCGACCGCAGCGCCGCCTACGCCGGGCGCTATGTGGCCAAGAACATCGTCGCCGCTGGCCTCGCCGACAAGTGCGAGATCCAGGTCTCCTACGCCATCGGCGTGGCCGAGCCTACCTCGGTCTCGGTCAACACCTTCGGTACCGGCAGGCTGGACGACGCGCGGATCATCGCGCTGGTGCGCGAGCACTTCGACCTGCGTCCCCACGCCATCACCCGCATGCTCGACCTGCTGCACCCGATGTACCGGTTGACCGCGGCCTACGGCCACTTCGGCCGCGAGCCCTTCGAGACCTCCTACACCTGGACCGACACCCAGGGCCAGGAGCACACCGAGACCTTCACCGCCTTCCCCTGGGAGAAGACCGACCGCGCCCACGCCCTGCGTCAGGCCGCCGGGCTTTAGGACGCGGTGATCCTGTAGGCCAGGGCCTACATGGAATGACGGGCCCCGCCGGCAGCGCCGCGCGGGGCCCGTTGCTATGGTAGGGGACAGGCCCAATCCGCAGGGCACTGCCCATGCCGACTGCTTCCTTCCTGCCCGCGCTCTGGCTCACCCTCTGGCTGCTGGCCCCGGTTACCTGGGCCGCCGACGCCTGTCCTCGAGAGCCCTCGACCGGCGATGTCGCGGCGCTGATGGAACGCCTGGCCGAGTGGGACGACGCCTACTACCGCCGCGGCGAGTCGCCGGTCAGCGACGACGTCTACGACCAGGCTCGTTCACGCCTCGCCACCTGGCGACGCTGCTTTCCCGGGCGGGTGCCCGAGGCGGCGGCTTCGCCCCCTTCCATGGACCATCCGGCCGGCGAGACGCGCCACCCGATCCCCCAGACGGGACTCACCAAGCTACCGGACGCCGAGGCGGTGGCACGCTGGCTCGCACGGCGCCACGACGCCTGGATCCAGCCCAAGGTGGACGGGGTGGCGGTGACCCTGGTCTATCGGCGCGGCGAGCTGGTGGCGGCCATCAGCCGCGGCGACGGCGTGGCTGGTCAGGACTGGACCGCCCGGGTACGCGGGCTGCCGGCGGTGCCCCAGCGCCTGCCCGAGCCCTTGGACGCCGTGCTGCAGGGCGAGCTCTACCGACGCCTCCAGGGCCATGTGCAGGCCGAGGCCGGCGACGCCGGGGCGCGTGCCGAGGTCATCGGCCTGCTCGCCCGGGAGCGCCTGGATGAGGCCGAGGCGGCCCGGGTCGGGCTCTTCGTCTGGGACTGGCCGGATGGCCCGGCGGACATGTCGATACGGCTGCAACGCCTGGCGGCGCTGGGCTTCGCCGACAGCGCCGCCTACACCCACCCGGTGGCCGTGCTCGCCGAGGCGAAGCGTCGCCGCCGGGCGTGGTTCCGCTCCCCGCTGCCCTTCGCCACCGACGGCGTGGTGCTGCGCCAGGCCTCGCGCCCGCCCGGCACGGCCTGGGAGCCAGAGCCGCCGACCTGGGCGGTGGCCTGGAAGCATCCGCCCCGCGAGGCGCTGGCCGAGGTGCGTGCCGTGAGCTTCCCGGTCGGGCGTACCGGGCGCATCACTCCGCTGTTGCACCTGGTGCCGCTGGAGCTGGCCGGGCGCACCCTGCGCCGGGTCTCCGCGGGCTCCCTGGCGAGCTGGCGGGCGCAGGACATCCGTCCCGGCGACCAGGTGATCGTCGCCCTGGCGGGACTGACCATCCCGCGGCTGGAGGGCGTGGCCTGGCACGCCCCCGAGCGCCGGGCGCTGGCGGTGCCGGACGCCGAGGCCTACCACGCCCTGAGCTGCCTGCGCCCGGCACCGGGGTGCGAGGCGCAGTTCCTGGCGCGGCTCGCCTGGCTCTCGGGACCCGCGGCCCTGGATCTCGCCGGCGTCGGCCCGGGCACCTGGGAGGCGCTGGTGGCGGCCGGCCTGGTCACCGGGCTGCTGGAGTGGCTGGCCCTGGACGAAGCGGCGCTGCGCCGCGCCCATGGCATCGGCGAGGTGCGGGCCGAGCGGCTGGTGGCGACCTTCGCGGCGGCCAGGGAGGCGCCCTTTCCCCGCTGGCTGGAGGCGCTGGGGGCGCCGCCCGGGGTGGAGGCCGCCCTGCCGGCCGATTGGCTCACCCTGAAGGAGCACGATGAAGAGGCGTGGGCGGCCCTGCCCGGGGTGGGGCCGGGGCGCGCCGCGGCGCTGGTCGCCTTCTTCGCCCATCCCGAGGTCCGTCGCCTGGCCGAGCGGCTCGGCGATCTGGGGGTGGCCGGGTTCGGGCGTTGATTGTCGCCGCCTCGGCTCCCTGCCTATAGTGAGGGGCATGCCCTTCGCTGCCCCTTCGCCATCCACGAGGTGAGCCCATGAACCAGCCCGCCGTGACCCCGACCACGACCCAGGACTTCAAGGTCGCCGATCTGTCGCTCGCCGACTGGGGACGCCGCGAGATCCGCATCGCCGAGACCGAGATGCCGGCGCTGATGGCGATTCGCGAGCAGTACCGCGATGCCCGTCCGCTGGCCGGGGCGCGGATCGCCGGCTGCATCCACATGACCATCCAGACCGCGGTGCTGATCGAGACCCTGATCGACCTGGGCGCCAGCGTGCGCTGGTCCTCGTGCAACATCTTCTCCACCCAGGACCACGCCGCCGCCGCCATCGCCGCCGCGGGCATCCCGGTGTTCGCCTGGAAGGGCGAGACCGAGGAGGCGTTCTGGTGGTGCATCGAGCAGACGGTGACAGGCCCCGACGGTTGGACCCCCAACCTGGTGCTGGACGACGGCGGCGACTTGACCCTGCTGCTCCACGAGAAGCGCCCGGAGCTGCTCGACGCCATCCACGGCATCTCCGAAGAGACCACCACCGGGGTGCACCGGCTGCAGGAGATGCTGCGCGCCGGCACCCTCAGGGTGCCCGCCATCAACGTCAACGACGCCGTGACCAAGTCGAAGAACGACAACAAGTACGGCTGCCGCCACTCCCTCAACGACGCCATCAAGCGCGCCACCGACCACCTGCTGGCCGGCAAGCAGGCGCTGGTGGTGGGTTACGGTGACGTGGGCAAGGGCTCGGCGGCCTCGCTGCGCCAGGAGGGGATGATCGTCAAGGTCGCCGAGATCGACCCGCTGTGTGCCATGCAGGCGTGCATGGACGGCTTCGAGGTGGTCTCGCCCTATGTCGGCGGTGAGAACCGTGGCCTCGACAGCATCGACCGCGCCCTGCTCGGGCGCCTCGACCTGGTGGTGACCGCCACCGGCAATATCCACGCCTGCGACGCCGCCATGCTCCAGGCGCTCAAGCCCGGCGCGGTGGTGTGCAACATCGGCCACTTCGACAGCGAGATCGACACCGCCTACATGCGTCGCCACTGGCACTGGGAAGAGGTGAAGCCCCAGGTGCACCAGATCTACCGTGACAGCAAGCCGGGGACATTCGACCCCGCCAGCCGCGACTACCTGATCCTGCTCTCCGAGGGGCGCCTGGTGAACCTGGGCAACGCCACCGGCCACCCCTCCCGGGTGATGGACGGCTCCTTCGCCAACCAGGTGCTGGCGCAGATGCACCTCTACCAGGGGCGCTTCGCCGAGCTGCCGGCCGAAGAGAAAACCGCAGCGCTCACGGTGAGCGTGCTGCCGCGCCACCTCGACGAGGAGGTGGCCCGCTACATGGTGGAGGGCTTCGGCGGGGTGATCACCCGCATGACCGAGGCCCAGGTCGACTACACCGGCGTGCCGGCGGACGGCCCCTACAAGCCTGACGACTACCGTTACTGACTTATCCTGGGCCAGTGGATCCACTGGCGAGAAGCGCCGGGGGCAGGCCGAAGAGGAGGTCCTAAGCCAGGGGTGAGGAGCACTGCTCCGAACGGGCTGGCCAAGGATGGCCAGCACCGGGCCTGCAAGCGGAGCGGGACGCGTGAGCGAAGCAGGGCGTCGGTAGCGCCCAGGGATGGGTTCACAGCGCCTCCTCGCAGGCCTGCCGCCGGAATAGCTTCGAGCCAACTGCGCTGCTGGGTGGCGCCTTTTAAAGTGAAGCCAGGCGTATCATCAGCGTCAGGTAGAAGGGGGTCAGCAGCGGGGCGGCCAGGGTGGTGACCAGCACCGCCTGGGCGCCCTTGGCCGGGGCGATGCCCAGTTCCATGGCCACCACCACCACGTTGGCGGCCATGGGCACCACCCCCAGCAGCAGCATCGCCATGGCCAGCTCCCGCGATAGCGGCGCGATGGCCCCCAGCCCCACCACCGCCCCCAGCGCCAGCAGCGGCCACAGCAGGCAGCGCACCGCCACGCAGGCGCCGATGAAGCGGGCATCCACCTCGCGAAGCGAGACCCGCCCCAGGGTCATGCCGATGATCATCATGCCCATCAGGGTGTAGGTCGCCGGGAACACCGCCAGCCCCTCCATGGCCGCCGCCGGCACCTCGAGGCCCAGGCCGCTCACGGCGAGCGCCGCCAGGAAGGCGTAGACCAGCGGCAGGCGCACGATCTTGGCCAGGCTCTCGGCCACCGAGAACTGCCCCCGGGCGCTGAGGTAGAAGCCCACCGTGAACTCGTAGAGGGTGATGCCCAGCACGCAGAACAGGTAGAGGGTGACCCCCTCCGGCGGCAGCAGCACCAGCGCCACCGGCAGGCCGAAGTAGCCGGTGTTGCCGGTACCGGCGGAGAAGGCCAGCAGGGCGCTCTCCTGAGGCGCGAAGCGCCGGCGGGTCAGCCGGTGCACCGTGATGGCCAGCAGGCTGGCGGTGGCGAAGGCGGCCAGGGTCAGCAGCAGGTAGGCCGGGGTGGGGCCGCCCAGCACCAGGCCGCGGAAGAAGGTCAGCGGCGCCACCAGGTAGATCAGCAGAGTGGCCACCGGGCGCGGGTCCACCGCCAGGCGGCGCGCCGCCAGCCAGCCCAGGGCCACATAGGCCAGCAGCGTCCACAGCGGGCCCATCAGGGCCGAGGGGTCGATGGACGGCATGGGCACCTCCCTGTCGTGGCCTGGCATCGAGGCGCCCATGATGCCTGGTGCCGGGGGCGACGCCAACTTGAGCGAAATCGATCCAGGAACGCGAATCTTTCATTGGTGGCCGGCGGAGCGGGGCGTCACAATGGCGCCATCATGCAGACGCTTCATGAGGAGACCCGATGAGCACGCAGCAGCACCCGCTGGGCATCAGCTTCGAATTCTTTCCGCCCAACACCGAGGCCGGCCGCGAGAAGCTGATCGGGGTGCGCGACGCCCTGGCCGAGCGGTCGCCGCGCTTCTTCTCGGTCACCTACGGGGCCGGCGGCTCCACCCAGGACCGTACCCTGGACACCGTGCGCCGGGTGCGCGAGTCCGGCATCACCACCGCGCCGCACCTCTCCTGCATCGGCAGCGAGAAGGGGCAGCTGCGCGAGCTGCTGGCCCGCTACCGCGAGGAGGGCATCGACAGCCTGGTGGCACTGCGCGGCGACCTGCCCTCGGGCATGGGCGGCATCGGCGAGCTGCGTTACGCCAACGAGCTGGTGGAGTTCATCCGCGAGGAGACCGGCGACTACTTCGAGATCGCCGTGGCCGCCTACCCGGAGTCGCATCCCCAGGCACCCAGCTTCGAGCGCGACGTCGAGAACTTCGCGCGCAAGGTGAAGGCCGGGGCCAACCTCGCCATCACCCAGTACTTCTTCAACGCCGACGCCTACTTCCACTTCGTGGAGCGGGCCCGGGCCCTGGGCGTCGAGGTACCCATCGTGCCCGGCATCATGCCCATCACCAACTACGCCAAGCTGGCGCGCTTCTCCGACGCCTGCGGCGCCGAGATCCCGCGCTGGATCCGCAAGCAGCTCGAGGCCTACGGCGACGACAGTGACTCCATCGCCGCCTTCGGCGAGGAGGTCATCTCGCGGCTCTGCCAGCGCCTGCTCGACGGCGGCGCCCCGGGGCTGCACTTCTACACCCTCAACCAGGCCGCCCCCAGCCTCAGGATCGTCGACAACATCGCCGGCTGACGTCGCGCGCGGCGACCCGGCATGACGCAGCGAGCCCCGCCAGATGACGGGGCTCGCTGCGTTGGACTCCCTGTATTGGAGCAGTGCCCCGCCTTGGGCGGGGCCGGGCCCTCAGCTAGAGGCGGAAGCCGGGGAGGGGCCGCCACCGCCGCCGTGCAGCCTGCGCTGCATCAGGAACAGCGCGGCGCCGATGGCCAGTCCCGCAACATCGGTGTAGATGCCGCCGTAGATCATGAACAGCGCCCCCACCAGCATCACCAGCCGCTGCCAGGCCTTCACCGGGCCGAAGAACCAGGCCTGGACCACGGCGGCCAGCAGTACGATGCCCAGGGTCGCGGTGATGCCGACCCGCAGGATCTGCAGCCAGGAGCCCTCCATCAGCATCGCCGGGCTGTAGAAGAACATGAAGGGCACGATGAAGGCGGCCAGGCCGATCTTGAACGAGGCCACCGAAGTACCCATGGCGTTGTCGCCGGAGATGCCCGCCGCCGCGTAGGAGGCCAGCGCCACCGGGGGGGTGATGGCCGAGACCACCGCGAAGTAGAACACGAAGAAGTGTGCCACCAGCGGCTCGATGCCGATGCTGATCAGGCCCGGGGCGACCACCGAGGCGGCCACCGCGTAGGCGGCCGTGGTGGGCATGCCCATGCCCAGCAGGATCGAGATGCACATGGCGAAGAACAGCGCCAGCAGTTGGCTGACCCCGGCCAGGCCCAGCAGCAGCGAGGAGAAGCGTGCGCCGACCCCGGTCAGGGCGATCACGCCGACGATCAGGCCGGCGCAGGCGCACACGGCGATGATCTGGATCGACATGGTGCCGGCCAGCTGCAGCGCCTTGAGGATCGCGCGCACCCCCATCTTGTGGGGCGAGAGCCAGCTCACCACGGCCGCCGAGGCGGTGGCCAGGGTGCCGGCACGGATCACCGAGTAGCCCATGAACAGCGCGACGATCAGGATGATGATCGGCGCGAACAGGTAGACCTGCTTGACCAGGCGGCGGAACTGCGGGATCTCCTCCCTGCGCATGCCGCGCATGCCCTTGCGGGCCGCCTCGAAGTCCACCATGCAGTAGATCGAGAGGAAGTAGAGGATCGCCGGGATCAGCGCCGCCACGGCGATCTCGGTGTAGGGAATGCCGGTGACCTCGGCCATGATGAAGGCGCCGGCGCCCATGATCGGCGGCATGATCTGCCCGCCGGTGGAGGCGGCCGCCTCGATCGCCCCGGCGCTGCGGGCCGGGTAGCCCACCTTCTTCATCAGCGGGATGGTCAGCGAGCCGGTGGAGACCACGTTGCCGGCGCTGGTGCCGTTGATCATGCCCATCAGGCCCGAGGCGAAGATCGACACCTTGGCGGGGCCACCGCGGGCCCGGCCGGCCGCGGCGAAGGCGAAGTTGACGAAGTAGTCACCCACCTTCGAGGCCTGCAGGAAGGCGGCGAAGATGATGAACAGGATGATGTAGGTGGAGGAGACCGCGGTGGTCGGCCCGAGGATGCCGGCGTCGGTGTAGACCTGGCTGAAGAAGCGTCCCACCGACAGCCCCGGGTAGCCCAGGAAGCCCGGCAGGTAGGGGCCGGCGAAGACGTAGGCCAAGAAGATCACCGAGATCACCACCAGGGCCAGGCCGGCGACCCGCCGAGTCAGCTCCAGGATCAGCAGCGAGCCGGCGATGGCCGCGTAGGAGATCCCCATGGGGGCGAAGGGGGTGCCGGTGGAGGCGCGCAGCGGGCTGTTGAACATCACCAGCAGGTAGACGGCCACCGCCAGGGAGCAGACCATCAGCACCAGGTCGGCCGGGGAGAGCGTCTCGCGCACCTGGCGGTAGGCCCAGGAGAGCAGGATGCCGCCGACGGTGGCCAGCAGCAGCGGGTAGCCGAAGTGCCAGGCCTCGATCTCGGGGGCGATGCGCATGGCGCCGTCGCTCATCGCCTGGTGCATCAGCCAGGTGCGCACCAGGGCGTAGCCGGCGGGCACCAGCAGGGCGTAGCTCAGCCAGCCCAGCCAGGCGGCGGAGCGTTCGCGCTCATGCTCGGCGAAGCGGGTGCCGGCGTAGAAGCCGTAGCCCAGTATCAGGGCGCCGGCGATGTGCACGATACGAAACGACCAGGTCTCCAGCGGGTAGACGTTCAGCGAGACCAGGTGGAACAGCGAGTAGGCGATGGCGAGGGCGCCGAACAGCAGCCAGCGCCAGCCGCCGTAGAGGCGCCGGTTGGACTCGACGGCGGCCTCGTCGACGCCCTCGGCGTTGATGGGCTGGATGACGTCGTCGGCGACGGCGTCATCATGGGATTCGGGACGTTGGGTCATGGAGACACCCTTGGGTGTGGGACGGAGCGAGACGCATGCCGCCCCGGAGCGCGTGGCGCCCCGGGGCGGCGTGGGGGAAGAGCCGGCTTACAGCTTCAGATTGTCGGGGATCTCGTAGCCGTTCTCCTCGTACCAGCGCACCGCCCCGGGATGGAAGGGCAGCACGGTGTTGTACTGGATGTTCTCCGGCACGCTGGTGGCCGCGCTGCGGTGGATGTCCATCATCTTGTCGTTGTTCTCCATGCTCAGCTTGGTGATCTCGTAGACGAAGTCCTCGGGCAGATCACAGCCGGCGATGGTGAAGTTCCACATGGAGACGGCGCGGGCATCCTCCTCCAGGGTCTGGTAGGTGCTGGCCGGGATCATGAACGGCGAGACCGGGAAGGCCTCGATCACCTGGGCCTGCTCCTCCTCGGTGAACTCGATGATGTTGATGTCGGTCTGCACCTCGAGCTGGCTGACCGCGGGGATCGGGATGCCGGCGGCGAAGGCGATGACGTCGATCAGGCCGTCCTGCAGCTGGCCGCCCAGGTCGTTCCAGCCGCCGTTGCGGCGCTCGAAGTTGACCCCCAGCTCCTCGAGGATGGCCGGGAAGTAGGTGTCGGAGGTGGAGGCCGCCGGGCCGAAGCCGATGCTGGCGCCGTCCGGGATGTCGGCGATCGACTCGATGCCGCTGTCGGCCAGGGTGGTGATGGAGAACGGGGTCTCGTACATCGGGAACAGCGCGCAGACGTTGTCCATCGGCACGCCGGGGGCCAGCGGGCTCTCGCCGGCCAGGGCCTCGGCGGCGGGGCCCATGGTGGTCAGGCCCAGGGCCAGGTCGCCAGTGTGCACCAGGGCGAGGTTTTGGTTGGGACCGCCGGTGACCTCGCCGCCGCCGGAGAGGCCCAGCTCATCGGCGATCAGGTTGGCCCAGCCGGAGCCGTAGACGAAGTAGGTGCCGCCCTGGCTGGCGGTGCCCACGGTGAAGCTCTCGGGCCAGTCGCTCTTGTCCTGAGCGGAGGCCGAGGCGGCGACCAGCAGGGTGCCGGCGAGCAGCTTGGTGGAAAGAAGACGCATGGCGTGACTCCATTGCATGTTGTCGTTGGTGATGTCCCGGGGTGCGGCATCCGGGGGAGAGTCCCCCACAGTCTGGCAGCTCTCGCCGTTCCTGCTGCCCGCACCGGGACGCGGTTTTCAACGTAGGGCGTTCGCCCCTTCGCAGCGCAAGGGTCGGGCCAATGCGGTGAAACCGATTTGATTTCAGTCAACTGGAAGCGAGTCATGCGACCTTGGTCGAAGGGTCGCGGGCGTGATGATGGCGGGACCCCGCACAACGGGCGTCCGACAGTGGGCGGAAATCCGCACGCCAGGCCTCCACGGCATCACCGGCGGCCGCTAGTCGGTCAGGGCGTTGATCAGGCGGGTGGCCTGGTGCAGGTCGTTCATCAGCGAGGAGGCGAGCCAGGGGTCCAGGCGATGCTCGCGCAGGCGCTCCGCCAGGCGCCGGTGGTGGTGCCGAGGTTGGCGCCGAACAGCAGGGCGATGGCGCCGGGCAGGGCGACCAGCCCGGCACCGACGAAGGACATGGCGAGCAGGGTCACCAACGAGCTGGACTGCACCACGCCCTGGCGAGTCACCTCAGCGGCCATTGGGGTCGAGGATCCTCACCGTCTGGAAGTCGCCACTCTCCTCCTCCTCGCGCGGGCGGTTGACGCGGGTGGCGAGCTCGGGGGCGGCCTGCTCCTCGATGGGCAGCTGCTCGAAGAAGTCACAGCTGACGCACTCGCGGTAGCGGATGCCGTTCTGCTCCCAGCTGCGGATGCGGTCCATCTCGGCGCAGCGCGGGCAGATGGCGCCGGCGATAAAGCGTTTCTGGACGGGCATGCTGGTTTCCTGTCGTTACTGGTACGGAAAGGCGGGGAGCCCAGCGCGGATGCGGTGTCTGATCCTATCCGCGCAGCGCGGGCAGATGGCGCCGGCGATAACGCGTTTCTGGACGGGCATGGGGGCTCCTGTGGGCCCCGGCACTCGGCCGGGGCGAAGGTGGCGCGGTCAGGCGACGCGGATGCCGCTGTGGCGCAGCAGCGGCTCGACGCTGGGCTTGCGGCCGCGGAACGCCTCGAAGAGGTCGGCGGCGTCGCGGGCGCCGCCCTGCTCGAGGATCTCGCTGCGGAAGCGCCGCCCGGTCTCGGGGTCGAAGATACCCGCTTCCTCGAAGGCGCTCCAGGCATCGGCGGAGAGCACCTCGGCCCACTTGTAGCTGTAGTAGCCCGCCGCATAGCCGCCGGCGAAGATGTGCCCGAAGCCGTTCTGGAAGCGGTTGAAGGGGGCCCGCGGCACCACCGAGACGGCGTCGCGCACCGTGTCGAGCAGCGCCTGGATCTCGTCGGCACCGGGGGCGGCCAGCTCGTGGTGCAGGCGCAGGTCGAACAGCGAGAACTCCAGCTGGCGCACCATGCCCATGGCGGACTGGAAGTTGCGCGCCGCCTGCAGCTTCTCCAGCAGCTCGGCGGGCAGCGGGGCGCCGTCGTCGACGTGGCCGGCGATCAGGTCGAGCCCCTCGCGCTCCCAGCAGTAGTTCTCCATGAACTGGCTGGGCAGCTCCACGGCATCCCAGGCCACGCCGTTGATCCCGGAGATGTCGGCGATGGTCTGCCGGGTCAGCATATGGTGCAGGCCGTGGCCGAACTCGTGGAACAGGGTGGTCACCTCGTCATGGGTGAGCAGCGCCGGCCGCTCGCCCACCGGGCGGGTGAAGTTGCAGGTGAGGTAGGCCACCGGCAGCTGCAGGGTCTCGCCCTCGTGGCGACGCACCCGGCACTCGTCCATCCAGGCGCCGCCGCGCTTGCCCTCCCGGGCATACAGGTCGAGGTAGAAGCCGGCGATGGGCTCGCCCTTCTCCAGGATGCGGAAGAAGCGAACGTCGGGGTGGTAGCGTGGCGCGCTCTCGTCCTCGGCGAAGGTGACGCCGAACAGGCGCTCCACCACCCGGAACAGGCCGTCCACCACTCGCGGGGCGGGGAAGTAGGGGCGCAGCTGCTCCTCGTTGATGGCGTGGCGCTCCTCGCGCAGCTTCTCGCTGGCGTAGCCCACGTCCCAGGGGGCCAGCTCGGCCATGCCCAGCCGCTCGCGGGCGAAGGCCTCGAGCTCGGCGAACTCCTCCCGGGCCTGGGGCACGGCGCGACGGGCCAGGTCCTCGAGGAAGGCCTGCACCTCGGCCGGAGACTCGGCCATCTTGGTCGCCAGCGAGTAGTCGGCGTAGGTGGCGAAGCCCAGCAGCTCGGCCAGCTCGCGGCGCAGGGCGAGGATCTCCTCCATCAGCGGGGCGTTGTCGAACTGGCCGGCGTGGGGCCCCTGGTCGGAGGCGCGGGTGACGAAGGCGGTGTAGACCTCGCGGCGCAGCTCGCGGTCGTCGGCGTAGGTGACCACCGGGAAGAAGCTGGGGAAGTCCAGGGTGATGCGGTAGCCCGCCTGGCCCTTGGCCTCGGCGTTGGCGCGCAGGGTGGCCAGGGCGCTCTCAGGCAGGCCGGCCAAGCGGGCCTCGTCGGCGAGGTCCAGGTGCCAGGCCTGGGTGGCGTCGAGCAGCTGGTTGGAGAAGGTGTTGGAGAGCTCGGAGAGGCGTGCCTTGATCTCGCCGTAGCGGCGCTTCTGCTCGGCGGGCAGGTCGACACCGGCGAGGCGGAAGTCGCGCAGGGTGTTCTCCACGGTGCGGCGCTGGGCGTCATCCAGCCCGGCCCAGGCCGGCCCCTCCTTCAGCGCCTGCCAGGCGCGGAACAGTCCCTCGTGCTGGCCGAGCCAGGTGCTGTACTCGGAGAGCTTGGCCAGGCAGGCCTGGTAGGCCTCGCGCAGCTCGGGGGTGTTCATGGTGCCGTTGAGGTGGGAGACCGGCGACCAGGCGCGTGACAGGCGGTCGTTGAGCGACTCCAGCGGTGCGGCGAGGCTCTCCCAGTCCGGCGGCGCCTGTTCGGCGCGTGCGACCAGCGCCTCGACGCCGCGACGGTTGTCGGCGAGGATCTCGTCGATGGCCGGCACCACGTGCGCCGGGCGGATGGCGTCGAAGGGGGGCAGCTCGTGGGGCTCGAGCAGGGGATTGCGGGGCATGCGCACCTCGGGTCAGGGGGGATGGATGCCTTCAAGATGAGGGCGCGCGGGGCGAGTTTCAATCGCCTGCCCCCTCTTCGACCTGTCCCCGACGCCTTTCGCTATCGCGGCATGGCTAACCGCGATAGCCCCGAGGGTTTGCCGGCGGGGGGCGGGCTGCTAGGCTTGCTGGCTTTCATGCGTGCGGGACCCCGCACGCCGCATGGCGGGAGAATCGACGATGAGCGAGACGCTGGAGCGCTGGAGTACGCGGCGCGCCTTCATCCTGGCGGTGACCGGGGCGGCGGTGGGACTGGGCAACATCTGGCGTTTTCCCTACATCACCGGCGAGAACGGCGGGGCGGCCTTCCTGGTGCTCTACGTGGCCTTCGTGCTGCTGCTGGGGCTGCCGGTGATGATGGCCGAGATCATGGTGGGGCGCGCCGGCCGGCGCAGCCCGGTGGGCTCCCTCGGCCACCTGGCCGCGGCGGCCGGCGCCAGCCGCCACTGGCGGCTGCTGGGGCTGTTCGGGGCCTTCACGGTGTTCTGCATCCTCTCCTTCTACTCGGTGGTCTCGGGCTGGTCCATCGAGTTCCTGGTGGCCTCCATCAACGGCGACTTCCGCGGCGCCGCCCCCGCCGAGATCGGCGCCGGCTTCGATGCCTTCCTCGCCGATCCTGCCCGCATGACCTTCAACCACACCCTCTTCCTGGCCATGACCATGCTGGTGGTGGCCGCCGGGGTGGCCAAGGGGTTGGAGCGGCTCAACAACCTGCTGATGCCGCTGCTCTACCTGCTGCTGCTGCTGCTGGCCGGCTACGCCGCCACCACCGATGGCTTCGGCACCGCCCTGGTGTGGCTGTTCCAGCCGGATCTCTCGGCGGTGACCCCGCTGGTGGTGATGCACGCCATGGGCCACGCCTTCTTCACCCTGGCGGTGGGGGCCTGCGCGCTGATGGCCTACGGCGCCTACATGCCGGATCACCAGAGCCTGCCGCGGGCGGTGGGTGCGGTGGCGGTGCTCGACGTCACCGTGGCGCTGCTGGCCGGCATCGCCATCTTCTCGGTGGTCTTCTCCCAGGGCATGGACCCGGGAGAGGGGCCGGGGCTGATGTTCGTCACCCTGCCCATCGCCTTCGCCGAGCTGCCCTGGGGGGCGCTGTGGCTCAGCGTCTTCTTCCTGCTGCTGCTGCTGGCCACCTGGACCTCGTCGATCAACCTGGCCGAGCCGATGGTCGCCACCCTGCAGGGGCTGGGCCTGCCGCGGGGCGCCGCCGCGGCCCTGGTGGGCCTGGCAGTGTGGCTGCTGGGCCTGCTGACGGTGTTCTCCTTCTCGAGCCTGGCGGAGTGGCGGCCGCTGTTCGGCATGAACGGCTTCGAGCTGGTCAGCACCATCCCGCCGGAGGTCTTCCTGCCCCTGGGTGGCCTGCTGATCGCCCTCTTCGCCGCCTGGGTGGTGCCGGAGGCGACCGCTCGCCGGGCGCTGGGTGTGGGTGACGGCGGCTTCGTGGCATGGCGCGCGGTGACCCGCTGGGTCGCCATCCCCCTGACGCTGGTAGTATTGGTGGCCGGCCTGATCTGACTTCCGGCGCACGACCAGGGCGCCGAACGAGAGGAGAGCACGATGAGCGAATCCCGAGCCATCCGGCCCTGGAAGGGCAAGCAGCCGCGCCTGGGCGAGCGGGTCTATATCGATCCGGCGAGCCTGGTGCTGGGCGACGTGGAACTGGGCGACGACAGCTCGGTGTGGCCCATGGCGGTGATCCGCGGCGACATGCACCGCATCCGTATCGGGGCACGCACCAGCGTGCAGGACGGCTGCGTGCTGCACATCACCCATGCCAGCGACTTCAACCCCGGTGGCTTCCCGCTGACCATCGGCGACGACGTCACCATCGGCCACAAGGCGATCCTGCATGGCGCCACCCTGGGCAGCCGCATCCTGGTGGGCATGGGGGCCATCGTCATGGATGGCGCCGTGGTGGAGGACGAGGTGATCATCGCCGCCGGCGCGGTGGTGACACCGGGCAAGCACCTGGAGAGCGGCCACGTCTACGCCGGCAACCCGGCCAAGGCGCTGCGCCCGCTCAAGGAGAAGGAGCGCGCCTTCTTCCCCTACACCGCCGGCAACTATGTCCGCCTCAAGGATGAGTACCTGGCGGCGGCCGCCGAGTGATTTTCTAAGCCATTGTTTCTTCATGGCGGGGCGGGCGATAATCTGGGTATTTATCCAGTCTCGAGGGCCGCCCCGGCATGGCCGACTTCCGCACCCACCTTGGCGTGGCCGCCGCCGGCGGTGCTGTGCTCGCCCACGGCGGCTGGCAGGCGGGGCTGTGGGACGCCTGGCAGGCGCTGCCGATGCTGGCGCTGGTGACCCTGGGCGGCATCCTGCCCGATATCGACGCCGACAGCTCGAAGGCGATCCGCCTGGTGTTCAACCTGCTGGCGATACCGGCGGTGGTGGCGGGTGCGCTGCTGCTGCAGGGGCGGCTCTCCACCGGTGGCCTGCTGCTCGCCTGCGGCGCCCTCTACCTGGCGGTGCGCTACCTCGCCGGGGCGCTGTTCGCGCGCCTCACCGTGCATCGCGGCATCTGGCACTCGCTGCTGGCGGCGGGGCTATGCGGCCTGGCGACCGCGGCGCTCAGCCACCGGCTGCTGGCCCAGCCCGATGCCCTGGCCTGGGGCCATGGCGTGTCGCTGGCGCTGGGCTTCACGCTCCACCTGCTACTCGACGAGCTCTACAGCGTCGACCTCACCGGGGTACGCATCAAGCGCTCCTTCGGCACCGCCCTGAAGCCGCTGGACTGGCGCTCGCCAGGCAACGCCTTGGTGATGCTCGCCGCCGGCGCCAACCTGCTGCCCTGGCTGCCGGCCTGGGCGGCGCTTCACGACCTGCTCGCTCAGGGAGCGTCGCTGTGGCGGTAGTCCTCGGGGCGTAGCCCGTACTTCTTGAGCTTGTCGTAGAGGGTCTTGCGGGGTAGTCCGAGCCGCTCGCACGCCTCCGAGACCCGGCCGCGATGGCGGGTCAGGGCCTGGTCGAGCAGGCTCTTCTCGAACAGCTCCACCTGCTGGGGCAACGCCAGCTCGCCGCTCTCGCTCTCGGCGCCGGCCAGCAGTGCCTCCAGCCGGTAGTCGAAGGCCGCCCCCAGCAGCACGTAGCGCTCGGCGAGGTTGCGCAGCTCGCGCACGTTGCCGGGCCAGTCGTGGGCGAGCAGGGCCGAGGTGCCGGCGGCATCCAGCGGCGGCGCCTCCAGGCCGCTGCGGTTGGCGGCCACCACCGCGAAGTGCTGGAACAGCAGGGGGATGTCCTCGCGCCGCTCGCGCAGCGGCGGGATCGGCAGGGTCACCACGTCGAGGCGGTAGTAGAGGTCCTTGCGGAAGGTGCCGGCCTCGGCGGCGGCCTTGAGGTCCACCTTGGTGGCGGCGATCACCCGGATGTCCAGCGGCACCGGCACGTTGGCGCCCAGGCGCTCGACGCTGCGCTCCTGCAGCACCCGCAGCAGCTTGACCTGCAGCGCGAGCGGCATCGACTCGATCTCGTCGAGAAAGACGGTGCCGCCGTTGGCGTGCTCGAACTTGCCGATGCGCCGCTCCACCGCGCCGGTGAAGGCGCCCTTCTCGTGGCCGAACAGCTCTGACTCGATGGTGCTCTCCGGCACCGCCCCGCAGTTGATGGCGACGAAGGGGTGGCCGCCCCGCGGGCTGCGCTCGTGGATGGCGCGGGCGACCAGGTCCTTGCCGGCGCCGGTCTCGCCGAACAGCAGCACGTCGGCCTCCACCTGGCTGATGCGCTGGACCATGGCGGCGAGGCGCTGGATCGCCGGGGTGCGCCCCACCAGGCGGGGGCCGGGGGCCGCCTGCTGGGCTTCGAGCTCGGCCTTGAGGGCGCGGTTCTCCAGGCTCAGGCGGCGCTTCTCGACGCCGCGGCGCACCACCTCCACCAGCCGCTCGGCGGCGAAGGGCTTCTCCAGGAAGTCCCAGGCGCCCTCGCGCATCGCCTCCACCGCGGTGGAGATGTCGCCATGGCCGGTGATCAGGATCACCGGCAGGTCGGGGTCGCGGCGGCGCACCTCGCGCAGCAGCGCCATGCCGTCCATGCCGGGCATACGGATGTCGCTGACGATGACCCCGGGGAAGTCGCCACCAAGCGCGGCCAGGGCGGCCTCGGCGCCGGGGTAGGGCAGCGGTGCGTAGCCGGCCAGCTCCAGGGTCTGGCCGGCGGTGATGCGCAGGTGGGGCTCGTCGTCGATGATCATCACCGGCGGCTCGGCCGTCTCATGCATGGGGCGCGTTCTCCTGGCGGCGGATAGAGGAGGCCGCGGCGGGGCGGGTCCGCGGCAGGCGAATGACGAAGCGGGCGCCGCCCTCGGCCCGGTTCTCGGCGAACAGGCGGCCGCCGAGGTCGTCGATGATACGCGACGAGATCGACAGGCCCAGTCCCAGGCCGCTGCCCGGCGTCTTGGTGGTGAAGAAGGGTTCGAAGATGCGCGTCAGCTGCTCGGGGGGGATGCCGGGCCCGCTGTCCTCGACGGCCAGCTCGATGGTCTCGTGATCCGCCCGCACGCTGAGCGCCAGGCTCGGCGCAGCGGTGCCGGCCATGGCCTGCAGGGCGTTGCCGATCAGGTTGACCAGCACCTGCTCCAGGCGCACCGGGTCGGCCTCGACCCACGCCGGTGCCGGGGGGAAGTGCCGTTCCACCCGCACGTCAGCCTCCTGGAGGCGTGCCTGGAAGAGGCGCAGGGCGTACTCGAAGCAGTCGGTGACCGACACCGCGCTGCGCCGCTCGCCCCCCTTGCGCGAGAACTGGCGCAGCTGGGCGCTGATCTCGGCCATGCGCCCGGTCAGCTCGACGATCTCGGCCAGGTTGCGGTCGGCGCTCTCCAGGCGCTCGCGCGCCAGGAAGGCGCGGGCGTTCTCGGCGTAGGCGCGGATGGCGGCCAGCGGCTGGTTGAGCTCATGGTTGATGCCGGCGGCCAGCTGGCCGAGCACCGCCAGCTTGGCGGCCTGGATCAGCTCGTCGCGGGTGCGGCGCAGGTCCGCCTCGGCGCGCTTGCGCTCCTCCACCTCGTCGGAGAGGCGGCGATTGGTCTCGACCAGGTCGCGGGTCCGGCTGGCCACGTTGCGCTCCAGCTCGTCCCGGGCCCGGGCCAGGGTGTGGCGCTCGCGCTCGGCGAACAGCTCGCGCTCGCGGCGCAGGCGCAGGCGTTGCCAGCCGATGCCGCCACCCAACAGCACCATCCCGTAGAGCCCGCCGGCGAGCAGCGCCGAGACCCACTGGGCCCGGACCACCGGGTCCAGCGGCTTGAGGATCTGCATCTCCCAGCCAAGCTCCGGCAGCGCCCGGCGCAGGCCGAGGAAGCGTTGCCCCGCCAGGGGGCCGTGGGCGAAACCGACCAGGCGGCTGCGCTCGCCGAGGCGCTCGAGGACCTCGAAGCCGGAGTGGTCGAGGGGCTCGTCGGCGTAGCGCCGGGTGGCCAGCAGCGCGCGCCGCTCGGCCGCCGACAGCGGCGCCAGGGAGGCCATGCGCAGCTCGGGCCGGCTGGCCATGAAGATGATGTCGTCGGCATCGGTGATCAGCAGCTCGGCCTCCTGCTCGGCCCAGCTCGCCTCCACGGCGTCCAGCAGCACCTTGACCACCATCACGCCGTCGGGGGTGGCGTCGGGGGCGGTATCGTCCAGCCACACCGGGGCGGAGAAGTAGTAGCCGCGCTCCAGCGACTGCACGCCGAGGCCGTAGAAGCGTCCCGGGCGTCCGGCGATGGCGTCGGTGTAGTAGCTGCGGAAGGCGTAGTTCTCGCCGATGAAGGTGTTGGGGCGGTGCCAGTTGCTGGCCGCCAGGGTATCGGCGTGGCGGTCGAGCAGGTAGATGTCGGAGACCCCGGTGGTGGCGCGGAAGCGGTCGAGCAGCAGGTTCAGGGGCATGGCATCCTGGCTCTGCGGGGCGGCGAGGAAGCGGCGTACCGCCTCGCGGGAGGCCAGCAGCCGGGGCAGGTAGGCGTGGCGCGAGAGGTAACCGGTCAGCCCCGTGGCGGAGAGGCGCAGCTCGTTCTCGGCATCCTGCTGCAGCGATTGCAGCGCCTGCTGGCGGGCGACGTCGGCGGCCTGCCACATCACCAGCACGAGCCCCAGCGGCGCCAGCCACCACAGCCAGTGGCGCCAGCGTCGCGGCAGCCGGGAGGCCTCGGCCGCCGCCGTCATGTGGCCCCGTCGCGGCGTGCGGGTGGCATCGCCTGGGCGCGGCGCAGGGCACGCTGGGCGCGGGTCTCGGCGCGCTCCAGCTCCAGCAGCCCCTCCTCGACGAACACCAGGTGCTCGTGGGCACGGGCGCGGGCGTCCTCGGCGCGCCCCTCGAGGATGGCGTCGAGCAGGGCGCGGTGCTGCACCATCAGCCGCGGGCGGGCGTCGGGCTTCTCGAACAGGTGGGCCAGGTTGTCGACGATGCTGCGTTCCAGCAGGTGGAAGATGCCGCGGATGGTGTGCAGCAGCAGCACGTTGTGGGCGGCCTCGGCGATGGCCAGGTGGAAGGCGGCGTCGGCCTTGGCCTCCTCGTGGGGGTCGCGCCCCTGGAAGCGCTCCTCCAGCTCCTCGAAGCGCTTGATCAGCAGGGCCCGGTCGGTAGGGGTGGAGCGCAGGGCGGCATAATAGGCGGAGAGGCCCTCCATGGCGTCGCGGAACTCCAGCAGGTCGAGGTGGAACTCGCCGTGGCGCGCCAGCATCTCCAGCAGGGGATCGCTGTAGCCGCTGTTGAGCTCCTCGCTGACGAAGGTGCCGCCCCCCTGGCGGCTGTTGAGCAGGCCGCGGGCGGCGAGCTTCTGGATCGCCTCGCGCAGCGACGGGCGCGAGACGCCGAAGCGCTCGGCCAGCTCGCGCTCCGGCGGGAGGCGCTGCCCGGGCTTGAGGCTGCCCTCGAGGATCATCGCCTCGAGGCGTTCGGTGATCACGTCGGCCAGACGCGGCTGGCGCAGGTGGGAGTAGGCCATGAGGGTTTCCTGGCGAGTGCGTATTGCCGTGATGATACCGTGTCAAATTGGTATGACCATAGCCTCGGGCCAGGAGGGGTCGTTGGAACCTTACGTGATTCTGCGGGGAAAGCATCCGATCCGGGAGGGTTCAACCAAAGTCGATGGGGATCTGTGCGCTGTCGGTTTGACACGGCAGGGGCGGCGCCATATGGTGCGCCAATGCTAGAGTGTCAATTGGTTTTACCAATTCACCGAATGCTCCCGATAGGGGTCGGCGCGGACTCGGTACGACTCCTGCCAAGGCCATATGGAGATGGCTCCTCCACAGCACAGGGCTCGCCATGATCATTTCCTCTCCCACGGATTACCGCCAGGCCGCCCAGCGGCGTATCCCGCCCTTCCTCTTCCATTATGCCGATGGCGGCGCCTACGCCGAGCGCACGCTGAGGCGCAACGTCGACGATCTCGGCAGCATCGCCCTGCGCCAGCGCGTCCTGAAGGACATGTCCACGCTGTCGCTCGAGACCCAGCTGTTCGGCGAGTCGCTGGCCATGCCGGTCGCGCTGGCCCCGGTGGGCCTGACGGGCATGTACGCGCGGCGAGGCGAGGTGCAGGCCGCGCGAGCCGCGGCCAGCAAGGGCATACCCTTCACGCTGTCCACGGTGTCGGTCTGCCCCATCCACGAGGTCGCCTCGGCGGTGGAGCGCCCCATCTGGTTCCAGCTCTATGTGCTGAAGGACAGGGGGTTCATGAAGCACGTCCTGGAGCGTGCCAAGGCCGCCGGCGTCAAGACGCTCGTCTTCACGGTGGACATGCCCGTGCCGGGGGCACGCTACCGCGATGCGCACTCCGGCATGAGCGGCAGGCACGGTGGCATCCGGCGCATGCTTCAGGCCATGACCCGGCCGGGCTGGGCCTGGGACGTGGGCGTCCATGGCCGCCCCCATGACCTGGGCAACGTCTCCGACTACCGTGGCCATCCGACGGAGCTCGAGGATTACATCGCCTGGCTCGGCGACAACTTCGACCCCTCCATCTCCTGGAAGGATCTGGAGTGGATTCGTGAGTTCTGGGATGGCCCGATGATCATCAAGGGCATCCTCGACCCCGAGGACGCCCGTGACGCCGTGCGCTTCGGCGCGGACGGCATCGTCGTCTCAAACCATGGCGGCCGCCAGCTCGATGGGGTGCCCTCTACCGCACGGGCGCTGCCGGCCATCGCCGAGGCGGTGAAGGGGGACCTGGCGATCCTGGCCGACTCCGGCATTCGTAACGGGCTCGATGTCGTGCGTATGGTCGCCATGGGCGCCGATACCGTCCTGCTGGGGCGTGCCTTCATCTATGCGCTGGCCACCGCCGGCGAGGCGGGGGTGGCGCACCTGCTCGAGCTGTTCGAAAAGGAGATGCGTGTCGCGATGACGCTCACCGGGGCGCGCAGCATCGCCGACCTGGGGCCCGAATCGTTGGTGGAAGGCGCGCGCCAGGCGGGTGGCTCACCATGAGCCGGCCAGGCGCCGAGGCCTACCATGAACTCAAGGCCGCCCTGTCCGCCTCGCTGCCTGGCGAACGACTGATCGACGACCCGCTGCGCACCCTGGCCTACGGCACCGATGCCAGCTTCTATCGGTTGGTTCCGCGGCTGGTGGTGCGCCCCGAGAGCGAGGCGGAGCTGCGTCTGACCCTGGCCGAGTGCCGTGCCCGGGGCCTGCCGGTGACCTTCCGCGCCGCCGGCACCTCGCTCTCCGGCCAGGCGGTCACCGACTCGGTGCTGATCCAGCTGGGGCGTGGCTGGCGCGGTCACGAGATCTTCGACGAGGGGCGGGCGATCCGCCTGCAGCCGGGAGTGATCGGTGCCCGGGCCAACCAGCTGCTGGCCCCCTACGGGCGCAAGATCGGCCCCGACCCGGCCTCCATCGCTAGCTGCATGGTCGGCGGCATCGCCGCCAACAACGCCTCCGGCATGTGCTGCGGCACCGCCCAGAACAGCTATCGCACCGTGCGCGACCTGCGCGTGATCCTCGCCGACGGCACCCTGCTGGACACCGCCGACCCCGAGAGCGTGGCGGCCTTCCGCCGCTCCCACACCGAGTTGCTGGCGGGGCTCGAGCGCCTTGCCGCCGAGACCCGCGGCAACGCCGAACTGGCGGAGAGGATCCGCCACAAGTACCGCCTCAAGAACACTACCGGCTACGCCCTCAATAGCCTGGTGGACTTCAGCGACGGCATCGAGATCCTCAAGCACCTGATGATCGGCTCCGAGGGCACCCTGGGCTGCATCGCCGCCATCACCTACGACACCGTGGTCGACGAGCCCCTCAAGGCGGCGGCGCTGGCCTTCTTCCCGGACATGGCCGCCACCTGCCGTGCCACCATCGCCCTGAAGCGTTCGCCGGTCTCGGCGGTGGAGCTGATGGATCGTGCCGCGCTGCGTTCGGTGGAGGATGAGGCCGGCATGCCGGAGGTGCTGCGGACGCTGCCCGAGGGGGCGGCGGCGCTGCTGATCGACGTGCGCGGCAACGACGAGGCGGAGCTGCAGGCACGCCTCGGCGAGGTGCAGGCGACGCTGGAGGGGATCCGCCCCCTGGAGCCGGTCGGCTTCACCCGTGATGCCGACACCTATGCCCTCTACTGGAAGATCCGCAAGGGGCTCTTCCCCGCGGTGGGCGCGGTGCGCGAGACCGGCACTACGGTGATCATCGAGGACGTCGCCTTTCCCATCGAGCGCCTCGACGAGGGGGTGCTGGCACTCACCGACATCTTCCATCGCCACGGCTACGCCGAGGCGATCCTCTTCGGCCACGCCCTGGAGGGTAACCTGCACTTCGTCTTCCCCCAGGGGTTCGAGAGGCCCGGCGAGGTGGAGCGCTACCAGGCGCTGATGGACGAGGTGGCGCAGCTGGTGGGCGTCGAGTACGGCGGCTCGCTCAAGGCCGAGCACGGTACCGGGCGCAACATGGCCCCCTATGTGGAACTGGAGTGGGGCCCCGAGGCCTATGCGCTGATGTGGGAGATCAAGGCGCTCTTCGACCCGGAGAACCTGCTCAACCCCGAGGTGATCCTCAGTCGCAACCCGACCCTGCACCTGGAGAACCTCAAGCCGCTGCCGGCGGCCCACGAGATCGTCGACAAGTGCATCGAATGCGGCTTCTGCGAATCCGTCTGTCCGTCGCGGGACCTGACCCTGACGCCCCGCCAGCGCATCGTGATCACCCGCGAGCTGGCGCGCCTCGAGGCGCAGGGCGCTGCGGCCAGCGATGACGATGTCGCGCGGCTGGCCGCGCTGCGCGCCGACCTGGGCCATGCGGTGGATGCCACCTGTGCCGTGGATGGGCTCTGCGAGACCCGCTGTCCGGTCGGCATCAACACTGGCGACCTGGTGCGCGACATGCGCCGGCGCCGGCTCGGCCACCACGCCGGGCTCGCCCGCCGCCTGGGGGCGCACTTCGACGGCGTCACCCGGGCGGCGCGGGGCACCCTGCGCCTGGCCGGTGCGGCCAACCGCCTGCTCGGCGACGGCGTGATGGGTGCCATCAGCCAGGGGGTGCGGCGCCTGAGCGGCGAGCGCCTGCCCCAGTGGACCCCGGCGCTGCCCCAGGCGGCGCCGGTGAGGGTGCTCAAGCGACACGTCGACGTCGAGGCGTCGCGCCCCCGGGTGGTCTACCTGCCCAGCTGCGCGACCCGCATGTTCGGCGCCGACCGCCGCGACGACGGCGAGTCACGCTCGGTGATGGAGGTCACCCTGGCGCTGCTCGAGCGGGCCGGGTTCGCGGTGGTGATCCCGGCGCGGGTCGACAGTCTCTGCTGCGGCATGGCCTTCCGTTCCAAGGGGCAGTTCGACGAGGCGGACCACAAGGGGCGCGAGCTCAACCGCGAGCTGCTCGCCGCCAGCGAGAACGGCCGCCATCCGATCCTCTGCGATACCAGCCCCTGCACCCTGCAGATGCAGGAGCATCTCGACGACTGCCTGGTGTTGCAGGAGCCCGTCGCCTTCGCCCATGACCACCTGTTGCCACGGCTCGACGTGACGCCGGTGGGCGAGCGGGTCGCCGTGCATGTCACCTGCTCCAGCACCCGCATGGGCCTGGGCGACAAGATGGTGGCCCTGGCCCGTGCCTGCGCGGAAGAGGTGGTGGTGCCGGCGGAGATCACCTGCTGCGGCTTCGCCGGTGACAAGGGGTTCGGCGTGCCGGAACTTAACGCCTCGGCCCTGTCTGGCCTGGCCGAGCAGGTGGCCGGGTGCAGCGCCGGCTATTCCAACTCCCGCACCTGCGAGATCGGCCTGTCCCGGCATGGGGAGATCCCGTATCGTTCGATCCTCTCCCTGCTGGATCGCGCCAGCCAGCCTGGCTGAGCCGCGGGTGACCTATCCACAGGCGCTCCACTGGGCGCGCTGTGGACAGGGTGCGCGGCTGTCGCGGAAGAAGGTGGCGGCGTCACGCCATCTTCACCCTTCGG
>NZ_AXCA01000036.1:0-6031 GCF_000475415.1 Halomonas sp. PBN3
CGGAAACGGAAACGGAAACGGCAACGGCAACGAAGATAATGATGAGGTTTGTTGGTGGCCTTGGCCATTAAGTATTTTTCTGTGTAGGTGACGTCACCACTGAGGAGAGGGTAATGAAAAAAGAGAGTGGTGCCGCGCTGATCGTTGTTCTTTCTCTGCTGACCATCTCACTGATGGTTGGCCTCTCCAGCATGCAGTCCTCCCAGATCGATGAGCGGCTGGCGGGGAACTACAAGGCTGCTGCCGAGGCGCAGATGGGCGCAGAGAAGGCTGCAGCATTCGGCTGGAAGGAGACAAAAGGGAAAGAAAGCCCTAACAGCCTGGAAAAGATGAAAGATCAGGAGAAGTTGGTCAGTCTTAGTGAAGAACCAGAGGGGGTGTGGGGCCAGTTAACCGGTAATAGTGATAAGGTAGGTAAAGATGGTGGATGCAAGTCACCAGTGGCATGTCGTTATGGATACTCGATAATTGGTAGTGATTACTATATTGTGGCAATGGGTGCGATAATCCCTGATAGTGAGAGCTCGCCTATTGCTATTAGTCAGCCAGTGAGAGTGAGGCTGAAGAGTAAGGGAGAGATTGGTCCAGCGATAGCATCTTGTGGCGGAGATGAGTTGGAGATTAGTGATAATGTCACGATAAAGGGTGATGTTATCGCAAAGGGAGATGTAGAAATTGAGGAGGACTCTAGTGTAAAAGGAAATGTTATCGCCGGCGGTGAGGTTGATCTAGATGATGGTGGTAAGGTCGAAGGGGAGATTGAAGAAGGTTTAGATAAGTCTGATATATTGAAGAAGGCTCCCTATTGCAAGAAGAGTTTTAAAGGTTTCGAGAATAGCAAAGGAAAAAAGGTGACGCTGAAAGATGCCGTCAAGGATCTAGTCAAAGATGTGCATTATAGCGGAAAGGTGGAAAGCAAAGATAAGGAAGAGTGGGTGCTGAACTCGGAGGGCCTAAAAAGTGACTCTGGGAAAGTAAAAGCATCGGTAGGCTCTTCCAAATGGGATGGAGAGGAGGATGTGCCGGTGGTGTACCTGAAAGAGTTTAAAAAGGAGGAAGGCTCTCTGAGGGTCAAGGATAATGTTGTGCTTGTGGTGGAAGAGAAGCTGGAGCTGGGGGATGATGAGGGCTTTTCGCTTATCATCGAGCCGCAAGCCAGCTTGACGGTGATTGTTGAAAAGAAGGGAAAAGTCGATCTCGAGTTTGGCGCCGGAACCAGTACAGAGCGTGGCCTCAGCTCTAAGGGAAAGCCGGCATTTAGCATATTGGCGGTTGGGAATGGTGATGATGATATTGAAATCGATATAGGCAAGAATACTGAGCTGGCGTTAAATATTTTTGCGCCTTTCAGAGAGGTTGATATAGAAGGAGAGGGTGGGGGCAGCAGGTTATACGGAAGTATTGTGGCCGGGGAGTTGGAAATTGAAGGCGACGATGATGACAAAAATGGGCTCGTTATTGAGAGTGGTGGAGAAGACCCGTGGGGCGGCGGCGGTAGCCCTGCCGGGGATCGTTCCTTCGGTGACATCGAAGGCTGGCAGTGATGGGCCGGTCGCCAAGCCAGTTTCAGCTCTTGCTGCTGACTCTCGTACGTAGAGGCGCGAAAGTCGTGATCAGCACTTCGGCCTTCCATGCTCGACCCTGACTCGCCCCACATTATTGATAATCACCTTGGCTCCCTCTTCCCGCCGCCCGCAGAGCCGAAAGGTACCGTTATGCCCGCCGGAGCGCCCCAGTGCCTTGTAGCGCACCGGGCGATTATCATTGCGATAGGTGAGGGCGGGTAGCCGGCTCTCGCCAAGCGTGCGCAGCAGGGTATCGCCAGCCTCGCCGCGCCCTTCGAAAATGGCCAAAGGGGCCAGCCACGCCTTGCCATCGGCGTTGTTGACGATGGTGCACTGGCTGCCATCGGTGCTGGGGCAGAGGGTAATGGTGGTGCGCCGGGTGATGGCCGTATTGCGGGTCATGGCCAGTGCACTCTTGAGGCGCATCACCTCGGCGGTTACCTCGCTACGGGCACTCAGGCGCTGGTAGCTGGGGAGGCCGATGGTGGCGACGATGGCGAGCACCGCCACCGCGACGAGAAGCTCGATCAAGGTCATCCCGCTGGCCTGGCGGCGGGTGCCACGGCAGGCTGGGGGTGCGAGGCGCATGGGGCCCTCCCGGAGATGTCTCTTTGCTCGGTGGGTGATTCTTTCACCCTAGCCAAGCCATCGGGGGCAGCCGTGCGCCTTTTCGTACAACGGATGTAGGCGAAAACCGCCACGCTTATGCGTGATAGGCGAACTATTCGATGAGGTGTCGGGGCGGTTCAGTCGCGGCGGTCGTCCTCTTCGCCGTCGGCGCCGTCATTGTCCTGTTGTTGCTCCTGCAGGTAGCGGTCGCGGTGGGCGCTGGAGCAGAACCACTCGCCCTTGTCGCGCAGGGCTTCCGCCTCGGGCACATGCACCCGGCACCAGGCGCAGCGCACCATCTGCCCGCCCTCCGGCGCGTCGTGATCCAGCCGTTCGCGGTCCAGCTTCCACTCCCGGTAGATGCGGTAGAGCTTGAGGCCGGCGAAGAACAGCACGGCGAAGATGATCAGGCGAATAATCAAGAGGTTCATCCAGGCGCTCCCAGGTGGGGTGGTCGGCTTTGCCAGTCGGCCGCCCATGCGGGACAATGAGGGCATTCATCGATTCTCGAGAGATTTCCAAGCCCATGCAAGACCTGACGCTGGTGATGGCTCAGCTGGACCCCCTGGTAGGGGACATTCCCGGCAACACCGAACGCGCCATCGAGGCGGTGCGCGAGGCGCGCATCGAGCATGGCGCCGACATCGTGGTGCTGCCCGAGCTGTTCCTGACCGGCTACCCGCCGGAGGACCTGCTGCTGCGCCCCTCCATGGAGACCCGTCTGCGCGCGGCGCGCACCCGCATGGCCGAGAAGGTGGTGCGTGACGTGCTGGTGATCGTCGGCTATCCCGGGCGCCGTGAGGGGCGGATCTGGAACCTGGCCGGCGCCCTCTACAACGGCGAGTGGCTGGGGGAGTACGCCAAGCAGGCGCTGCCCAACTACGAGGTGTTCGACGAGCAGCGCTACTTCGCCCGCGGCGCCGAGCCGCTGGTGCTCGACCACCAGGGCGTGAAGCTGGGGCTGCTGATCTGCGAGGACCTGTGGGAGGAGGCGCCGGCGCGTCAGGCGCGTGCGGCCGGCGCGGATATCCTGGTCAGCCTCAATGCTTCGCCCTTCCACCAGGACAAGCCCGCCGAGCGGCTGCGCCTGCTGGAGGAGCGTGCCGCCGCGGTGGAGAGGCCCATCGTCTACGTCAACCAGATTGGCGGCCAGGACGAGCTGGTGTTCGACGGCGGCTCGGCCTGCATGGACGCCGCCGGTGAGCTCAAGGTGCAGGCGCCCCACTGGGCGGTGGGCCTGATGCCGGTGCAGTTCCTGCAGCAGCAGGGCGCCTGGGTGCCCCAGCCGGGAGAGACCGAGCCCGACGTGCCGGCGGAGGAGAACCTTTACTGCGCGCTGGTCACCGGGTTACGCGACTACGTCAACAAGAGCGGCTTCGAGGGGGTGGTGCTGGGGCTTTCCGGCGGCATCGACTCGGCGCTGTCGCTGGCCATCGCCGTGGATGCCCTGGGCCCGCAGCGGGTGCAGGCGGTGATGATGCCCTACCACTACACCGCGGATATCTCCAAGGAAGATGCCGCAGAGCAGGCCGAGATGCTCGGCGTGCACTATGAGGTGATGCCCATCGAGCCCATGGTGGAGGCGTTCATGGGCACCCTCGCCAAGGCCTTCGAGGGCACCGAGCGCGACACCACCGAGGAGAACCTGCAGTCGCGTTGCCGCGGCGTGCTGCTGATGGCGATCTCCAACAAGAAGGGGCTGATGGTGCTGACCACCGGCAACAAGAGCGAGATGGCGGTGGGCTACGCCACCCTCTACGGCGACATGGTGGGCGGCTACAACGCCATCAAGGACGTCTACAAGACCTGGGTCTACCGCCTGGCGCGCTGGCGCAACACCCAGTCGCCGGCGATCCCCGAACGGGTGATCGAGCGGCCGCCCTCGGCGGAGCTGGCGCCGGACCAGCAGGACAGCGACTCGCTGCCCGACTACGACACCCTGGACGCCATCCTGGTGCGCTATATCGAAGGCGACATGAGCGCCGAGGCGATCATCGAGGCGGGCTTCGACCGTGACGACGTCTACCGGGTGGTGAAGCTGGTGGATCGCTGCGAGTACAAGCGCCGCCAGGCGCCGGTGGGCGTGCGGGTGACCCGCCGCGGGTTCGGGCGCGACCGCCGCTACCCCATTGTCAACGGCTGGCAGCCGGGGGAATAACCGCCGCCAAGTTACCAGCGGCCAAGCCGTGCGGTAGACCACGAGACACCCCATCGGGCCAGCCCGTTGGGGTGTTTCTATTGAGCCATCACACATTAGCGTGAACTAGCCTGGTGGGAGGGCGCGGTTCGGCGTTCCGACTTTGCCGGGCGAATGGCGCCGAAGGCGCCCTGGTGGTGTCTGCTGAGTTTGGCCATTACCGTCGGGAGGCCTGCGGCCTCCAATCGCCCGGGGAACCCGGCCTCCCACAATAACCCTGGCCTCCCAATACTCACTACCGAACTGGTTCACGCCAGTTTGCGATGAAACGAAAAAATCGCCCCCATGGTCTTGCCATAGGGGCGATTCACATTAGCAAAAATCCGCGTAAACCCTCGCCCACTCGGGCGGGGATACAAGCGGGCAGCGCGATAGCGCTGCTGGGTTTGCGGCATGGGGCCCGGCGGCATAAGCTGTACATACATCCATGCATCAATGGCGCGCCATGCTGAAGGCTACCAAGGTACGACTCTACCCCACGACCGAGCAGACGGCATTTCTGAACCGCCAGTTCGGCGCGGTGCGCTTCGTCTATAACACCGGCCTTCGCATCATGTCCCATCGCTACCAGCGCCACGGCCAGTCGTTGAGCGCCAAGCACGACATCAAAAAGCTGCTCCCGGTGGCCAAGAAATCCCGTCAGTATGGCTGGCTGAAAGAGGCCGACGCCATCGCCCTCCAGCAGGCGTGCCTCAACCTCGATCATGCCTTCCAGCGCTTCTTCGACCCCGCGCAGAAAGCCGGCTATCCGCGCTTCAAGAGCAAGCGGGGCAAGCAGTCCAGCTATCACTGCGTCGGCGTCAAGGCCGGCGACGACTGGATCAAGGTGCCCAAGCTCGGGCCGATCAAGGCCAGGATGCATCGCCAGGTCGAGGGCAGGCTGAAAAGCATCACCCTGACCCGTACCGTCACCGGCAAGCACTACGCCTCGTTGCTGTTTGACACTGAGCAGGCTGCCCCGGCACCGCTGAAGGACGTTGACGCCGCTAAGGTCCTCGGCCTCGATATGGGGCTGTCGCATCTGGCCATTGACTCCACCGGCCGCAAGATCGCCAATCCGCGCTTCCTCAAGCAGGCGCAGCAAAATCTCAAGCGCAAGCAGCAGGCGTTGTCCCGCACGAAGAAGGGCAGCGCCAATCGGGCCAAGGCACGGTTACTCGTCGCCAAGGCGCACGAGCGGCTGGCGAATGCCCGCAACGACTTCCAGCACAAGCTCTCTCGACAGATCGTTGACGATAACCAAGCGGTGATCGTCGAGACGCTGAAGATCAGCAACATGATGAAAAACGCCCGCCTCGCCAAGCACATCGGCGATGCGTCCTGGCACGCGTTGACCACCAAGCTGGCCTACAAGGCCAAGGAGCAGGGCAAGCATCTGGTCAAGATCGACCCGTGGTTTGCCAGCTCCAAGACCTGCCATGTCTGTCAGCACAAGGTGGACGCCATGCCGTTAAACATCCGGTCGTGGGAGTGCCCTGCCTGCCATACCCTCCACGACCGGGACATTAACGCGGCGCTGAATATCAAGCATCAAGGCATAGTGAAGTTGAAGGCGGAAGGGCTGTCCGTCTCTGCCCATGGAGGCTTGCGTAAGTCCGGCATATCGCCGGCTGCTGCCTGAGAAGTGGGAAGCCTCGCCCGCTAGCAGTCTGTCGGACTT
>NZ_AXCA01000037.1:0-295 GCF_000475415.1 Halomonas sp. PBN3
AGGAGCAAGCCAAGGGGTTCCCTTGCAGCTTGCTCCTCGATACTTCATGGTGGGCCCAGCCGCCCACGTCAGACACCAGGCGCCCTGCCGTGGATCATGCCACCAGGGCGTCGCCGATCTGCTGCTTGATCTTCTTCATGGCGTTCTTCTCGAGCTGGCGGATGCGCTCGGCGGAGACGCCGTAGACGTCGGCCAGCTCGTGCAGGGTGGCCTTCTCCTCGGCCAGCCAGCGGCGCTGCAGGATGTCCCGGGAGCGCTCGTCGAGGGCCTCCATGGCCTGCTGCAGGCGGCGGGT
>NZ_AXCA01000038.1:0-30056 GCF_000475415.1 Halomonas sp. PBN3
TCCAGCGGCTGGCGCTCGAGCCACAGCGGCCTGCCGTCCCGGGTCAGGCGGAAACGCTGCTCGATGCGACCGCTCAGATAGGGAAGCCGGCTGGCCGGTCGTCCCAGGGCCATCACCTCCCACCCCAGGCAGCGGGCAGCGCCGTCAAGGGCGATCTCGGTGGTCTGCGCCCCCCGCGAGCCATCGAAGGCGAGGGTCTCCTGGGGCAGCCACTCCAGCGCCCCACCGTCGGCGACGACAAGGCGGGTGTGCTGACGCCAGGCCACCGCATGGCTGTCGGCGCGGTAGAGCTTGTTGGCGGCGGGCGTCGTGAGCAGCGCATGAGCCCCGCCCTGGACGCCCACCTCGATGCTCAGGGCATCGCCGCTGACCAGGCCGCCGGGCGGATGCAGCAGGTAGACATGGCAGGCACCGTCGCGGCCTTCGGGGTGGAAGGGGCGCTGGACACGCAGCGGCCCCCGATGACGGCAGCGCGTCATGCGGGTGACCGCTTCACGGGTCGCGAAGCAGAGATCGAGCGAGGCCACCCACTGGCGCCCGGCATCGAAGCGATGGCCGGACTCGGTCGGCGGCGTGGCAGTCAGGGAGGTCTCGAGGGCGAACATGGGCGGCTCGTGATCGGTGTCTCTGGCTCATGGACTGCAAGGGGCGTACCACAATAAAGCACGAGCCATTTTTCCCAATTTTTTCATTGAATTACGATACCCCCCCAACGGCGGCTGCCCCCTTAATGCCTGACGATGGTGCGTCACCCCGCCTCGCCCCGCCCTGCCGAGGTGCAGGCCTGGGCAGGCATGTGCCAGAAGGGTGCAGGCTCCCGCCCAGGGCCTGCCCGCGCCGAGCGACGCAGGGGCTATACCGTCAGGTGTTCACGGATAAGGGCATCGGAGAGCTCGCCGATCGCCCCGCCGGCGACCGGCCGACCGCGGTCCAGGATCGCGAAGCGGTCGGCGTAGCGGCGGGCGAAGGGCAGCTTCTGCTCCACGAGCAGCACGCTGAGTCCATCCTCGTCGATCAGCCGACGGATCACCTCGCCGATCTGGGCCACGATATTGGGCTGGATCCCCTCCCCCGGCTCGTCGAGGATCAGCAGGCGCGGTTCCAGCACCAGGGCGCGGCCGATGGCCAGCTGCTGCTGCTGACCTCCGGAGAGGTCGCCGCCACGACGCTGCTTCATCTCCTCGAGCACCGGGAACAGCTCATAGATGCGCTCGGGGATGCGCTTCAGGCCATCGCCTCGGGCGGCGAGCCCCGTGCGCAGGTTCTCCTCCACGCTGAGCAGCGGGAAGATCTGGCGTCCCTGGGGCACGTAGCCGATGCCCAGCCGCGAGCGATCCTCCACCCGGCGGCGGGTCAGCTCCACCCCGTCGGCATAGCGGATGCTGCCCGAGGCCACGGCGACCTCCCCCATGACCGCCTTCATGAGGGTGGTCTTGCCCACCCCGTTGCGGCCCATCACGCAGGTGCACTGCCCCGCCGGCACCTCGAGGTCCAGGTCCCAGAGGGTGTGGCTTTCGCCGTAGAACTGGTTGAGCCTGTCGATGGTCAGCATCAGGCGGCCTCCTCGTCGGGGTCGGCACCCAGGTAGACCTCGATCACCCGCGGGTCACCGGAGACCTGCTCCATGCTGCCCTCGGCCAGCACGCTGCCCTGGTGCAGTACCGTCACCGTGCGGGCGATGGAACGCACGAAGCCCATGTCGTGCTCCACCACCACCACCGACTGCTTGCCCTTGCCGGCCAGGCCGGTCAGCAGCTCGGCGGTGCGCTCCATCTCCTGCTCGGTCATACCGGCCACCGGCTCGTCCACCAGCAGCAGCCGCGGCCTCTGCATCAGCAGCATGCCTATCTCGAGCCACTGCTTCTGGCCGTGGGAGAGGATGCCCGCCGAACGCTGGCGCAGCTCGGTGAGGCCGATGGTGGCGAGCACCTCATCGATGCGATCGCGGACCTCCCCGGTCAGGCGCGCGGTGAGCGTGGGCAGGATGCGCTTGTCGGCGGCCATGGCCAGCTCCAGGTTCTCGAACACCGTGAGCGCCTCGAAGACGGTGGGCTTCTGGAACTTGCGGCCGATGCCGAGGCTGGCGATCTCGGGCTCGTTCATGGCCAGCAGGTCGTGACGGCTGCCGAACCACACCGAGCCACGGTCGGGACGCGTCTTGCCGGTGATGATGTCCATCATGGTGGTCTTGCCCGCCCCGTTGGGGCCGATGATGCAGCGCAGCTCGCCGTCATCGATGGTCAGGTTCAGGTCATCGATGGCCTTGAAGCCGTCGAAGCTGACGGTGACATCTTCCAGGTAGAGGATCGGGCCATGGCGAACATCCACCGGTGAGGTGGCGGGAACCAGGAAGTCGAAGACGCGATCACGATCGGCCAGGGAATGCAGGAAACTCATGCGCAGCCCTCCCGGGAAATGGATGACGGAGCGGCGGACTCGCGCTGGAGGCGCCGTGGTGTCGGGCGGTAGGCGAGCAGGCCGGCGATGCCCTTGGGCAGCAGCACCGTGACCAGCACGAAGAGGCCACCGAGGGCGAACAGCCAGGCATCGGGCATCACGCCGGTGAAGACCGTCTTGGCATAGTTGACCAGTATCGCCCCGATGACCGCCCCGTAGAGGGTGGCGCGCCCGCCCAGGGCGACCCAGAGCACGATCTCGATGGAGAAGATCGGCGAGAACTCGCCGGGGTTGATGATGCCCACTTGGGGCACGTAGAGCGCGCCGGCGACGCCGGCGAGCATCGCCGAAACCACGAAGACGAACAGCTGGAAGCGCTCGACGCGGTAGCCGAGGAAACGGGTGCGGGCCTCGGCGTCGCGGGTGGCCACGCAGACCCGGCCGAGCTTGCTGGCGACGATGGCCCGGCACAGCACATACCCCAGCGCCAGGGCGATGCCGGTGGCCAGGAAGAGCCCGAGACGGGTGGCATCGCTTCTCAGGTCGAAGCCCAGCAGCTCCTTGAAGTCCGTCAGGCCGTTGTTGCCCCCGAAGCCCATCTCGTTGCGGAAGAAGGCCAGCATCAGGGCAAAGGTCAGCGCCTGGGTGATGATCGACAGGTAGACCCCGGTGACCCGCGAACGGAACGCCAGGAAACCGAACACCAGGGCCAGCAGGCCCGGCGCCAGCAGCACCATCACGAAGGCGAACCAGGCCATATCGAAGCCCAGCCAGTACCAGGGCAGGCTGTCCCAGTCCAGGAACACCATGAAGTCCGGCAACACCGGATCGCCGTAAGTGCCCCGGTCGCCGATCTGGCGCATCAGGTACATCCCCATGGCATAGCCGCCCAGGGCGAAGAAGGCCCCATGCCCCAGGCTCAGGATGCCCAGGTAGCCCCACACCAGGTCCACGGCTACCGCCAGCAGGGCGTAGCTCAGGTACTTGCCGAGCAGGGTCACCGTGTAGGTCGAGACGTGCAGCGGATGCCCTGCCGGCAGCGCCAGGTTAAGCAGCGTCACCGTCGCCAGGGCGGCCAGCAGGATGCCCAGGAAGAGCTGTGTGGCACGTTCACGAAAGGGTCTTGCCAGCCACGCTGTGGACGAATACATGGATCAGCCCTCCGCCGCCCGGCCCTTCTGCGGAAAGAGTCCGCGGGGGCGCTTCTGGATGAACAGGATGATGAAGACGAGCACCAGGATCTTGGCCAGCACGGCGCCCGCCCAGGGCTCGAGGACCTGGTTGATCACGCCCAGCGACAGGCCGGCCACCAGGGTGCCCCACAGGTTCCCGACGCCGCCGAAGACCACCACCATGAAGGAGTCGATGATGTAGTTCTGACCGAGGTTGGGTCCCACGTTGGTGAGCTGGGAGAGCGCCACGCCGGCGAGCCCCGCCACCCCCGACCCCAGGGCGAAGGTCATGATGTCCACGCGGGTCGCCCGGATGCCCATGGAACGTGCCATGGCACGGTTCTGGGTCACCGCCCGCACCTCGAGGCCCAGGCGGGTTCGCCGCATCACCAGCATCAGGCCGGCGAACACCACCAGCGCGAAGCCCAGCACGTAGAGACGATTGAGGGTCAGCGAGAGCCCCTCGTTGATCATGATGGAGCCGCTCATCCACTCCGGAGTGACCACGGTACGGTTCAGCGGCGAGATCAGGGTGCGCACCAGCTGCTGGAGGATCAGGCTGACACCGAAGGTCGCCAGCAGGGTCTCCAGCGGACGTCCCTTGAGGAACTGGATGACGCCGCGTTCGATGGCGATGCCGGCCAGCGCGGCCACCAGAAAGCCCGCGGGGATCGACAGCACCAGCGCCAGCCCCGGCTGGCCGGGCAGCAGCTGCTGCATGGCCCAGGTGGTGTAGGCCCCGAGCATGATCAGCTCGCCATGGGCCATGTTGATCACGCCCATGACGCCGAAGGTGATGGCCAGGCCGATGGCCGCCAGCACCAGCACCGACCCCAGCGACAGGCCGAAGTAGAGGGTCTCGAGCCCCCGGTTGAGTTTCATCTTCTGCTCGATATCGGCCAGGGCCATGCTGGCGGCCTCCGCCAGCGCCGGATCACCGCTGCGCGCGGCGGAGTTGAGGGCGGCCCTGACCCGACTGTTGAGGCTGCCCTGCAGATCGGCCACCGCGGCGACATCCCCCACTTCCAGGCGATGGATCGCCAGTGCCTGCTGAAGCAGGCGGCGCACCTCGTCATCTTGCTCGGCAAGGATGACCGCCTCGAGTGGCTCGACGAGGCTGGCATCGACCTCACCGAGGAGCTCGCGTGCCGCCTGACGGCGTTCACTGACCTCATCGGCCTGCAGGTCGAGCACCGCCAGCGCGCTCTGCAGCTGACCGCGCAGGGCGTTGTTGATGCCGAGCCGGTCGAGGTCGCGCCGCGACATCTCGCCGAGGGTCTCGCCGGTGAGGGCATCGGCGATCGGCCAATCACGCCCGCGGTTCTCGAGTACCACCACGAAGCGACCCGTCTCCTTGTGGCGCTGCAGCTTGCCGCCCAGCAGCGCCTCCAGCCAACCACGGCTGCGCTCGTCGCCGCTGTCGATGATGGCCTCGATGGCCTCGCCCATCCGGGCGTAGGAAGAGGCATCCAGGGGTTCGAGGAGGGCCTGGCCGGGGTCATCCTGGGCACTGGCGACCAGCGGCAGCCAGGCCAGCAGGCACAGGGCCAGCAGCCGCCCGAGGCAGGGGGGAATCGTCATGGGCATGTCCTGGGAAGGTTCGTCGAGTGGCGTGTCACTGCCACCGGGTCAGGGGCGACCCGGTGGCAATCGGGTCCTATTCGGCAGAGGCGACCTCTTCCTGGGCCTCGCTGCCCCCGCAGCTCCCCTTGACGACGTTGTAGTTGCCGCACTCCATGGGCTTGCGCCAGTCGCTGATCAGGTCCCGGGAGCCCTCCAGGTAGTCGGACCAGGCGTCGCCGGCCACCGTGGAGGGGGTCTCCCAGACGATGGAGAACTGCCCGTTGTCCTGGATCTCGCCGATCAGCACCGGCTTGGTGATGTGGTGGTTGGGCATCATCGCCGCATAGCCGCCGGAAAGGTTGGGGACGCTGACCCCGATGATGGCCTCCTTGACCGCGTCGACCTCGGTGGTGCCGGCCTTGCGCACGGCCTCGGTCCACATGTTGAAGCCGATGTAGTGGGCCTCCATGGGATCGTTGGTCACCGCCATCTCGTCGCCGGTGTAGTCGATCCAGGCGTCGATGAAGTCGTAGTTGGCGTCGGTGTCGACGCTCATGAAGTAGTTCCAGGCCGCCAGGTGCCCGACCAGGGGTGCGGTATCGATGCCGGTCAGCTCCTGCTCGCCCACCGAGAAGGCCACCACCGGGATATCGGCGGCATCGATGCCCTGGTTGCCGAGCTCGCGGTAGAAGGGCACGTTGGCGTCGCCGTTGATCGTCGAGACCACCGCGGTCTTCTTGCCCTCACTGCCGAAGGCCTTGATCTCGGAGACGATGTTCTGCCAATCGGAGTGACCGAAGGGCGTGTAGTTGACCATGATGTCGTCGTCGGCGACGCCGAAGGACTTGAGGTAGGCCTCGAGGATCTTGTTGGTGGTACGCGGGTAGACGTAATCGGTGCCGGCCAGCACCCAGCGCTCCACGCCGACGCTGTTCATCAGGTAGTCGACCGCGGGGACCGCCTGCTGGTTGGGGGCCGCCCCGGTATAGAAGACGTTCTCGGAGGACTCCTCGCCCTCGTACTGCACCGGGTAGAAGAGCAGGCCGTTGAGCTCCTCGACCACCGGCAGCACCGACTTGCGCGATACCGAGGTCCAGTTGCCGAAGATGACGTCGACCTCCTCCTGGGCCAGCAGCTCGCGCGCCTTCTCGGCGAACAGCGGCCAGTCCGAGGCCGGGTCCACCACCACCGCCTCCAGTTCACGGCCGAGCAGCCCGCCCTCGGCGTTCTGCTGTTCGATCAGCATCTCCACGGTGTCCTTGAGCACCGTCTCGCTGATCGCCATGGTGCCGGAGAGGGAGTGCAGGATGCCGACCCTGATGGGGTCTTCCTGGGCCAGGGCGGAGGATGCCACGGTGGCGCCGAGCAGCGGTACGGCCAGCCAGCGGGAGGTGCGGGTCACGGATGACGGGATCATGGGATCTCCTTGCGCTCGATGTTGTTGTCGATTGAGTCAGCGAGAGGCCATCGCAGGATGTCTCGCGCTGTTATCGCAAGGAATGTGCCACACCGACTCGAGGGGGATTTTCCTATCCTGATTCAACCAGTTGCACCTTGTCTTCCGGAAGCAGGCGGGCAACGGCAGGCGACATCCTGGTGCAAGGAGACACCAGGCTGCCCCAGGATCGACCCTGCCCCTGGTGCAACGCACCGTGTTGACACAGCACGGCCGGAGACGAAGAAGAAAAGGGGCGCCGGATCGACCGGCGCCCCCACTGGGCCCTTGCATGGTGAGTGGGCCCTTGCGTGGTGAGTGGGCCCTTACATGGCGAGTGAGGATCAATCGCCCTCGGGTCCCCCTGTACCGGTGGTAACCTTCATGCGCCGACGCAGCAGCGGGCCGACGATGTAGGGCAGGATCAGCCCCAGCCCCGCGAACACCCACAGGCCGATGGCCAGGCCGCTGTCCCACAGGATGGTCCAGTCGCCGTCGGAAATGTCCATGGCGTGGCGCAGGTTCTTCTCCATCTCCGGCCCCAGCAGCAGGCCGAGGATGATCGGCACCAGTGGGATCTCCAGCTTGCGGAAGATGTACCCGGCCACTCCGAAGGCCACCATGAAGTAGAGGTCGAAGGTGGTATTGCTGATCGAGTAGATCCCCACGAAGGCGATCATGGTCACGATCGGCAGCAGGAACATCGGCGGCACCGAGAGCAGCTTCACGAAGATGCCCACCAGCGGTATGTTGAGCACCAGCAGCAGGAAGTTGCCGATCAGCAGTGCCGCGATCACGCCCCAGACGATATCCGCGTTCTGGGTGAACATCAGCGGCCCTGGGGTGATGTTCAGGGAAATCAGCAGCGCCAGCAGCACCGCGGTGGTGCCGCTGCCCGGCACGCCCAGGGTGAGCATGGGCACCAGTGCCCCGCTGGAAGCGCCGTTGTTGCCGGCCTCGGGTCCGGCCACGCCGCGCGGGTCACCCTCGCCGAAGTAGCCCTTCTTGCCCACCACCTTCTTCTCCAGGGTGTAGCCGATGAAGCTGCCGAGCGAGGCGCCGGCACCGGGCAGCACCCCGGCGATGAAGCCCAGCACGCCGCCGCGGATGCTCGAGGGCATGATGCCCTTGATATCGGCCCACTTGAGCGACAGCTTATTGACGCTCATCTTCTCCTTGCCGCCGCCGGCCTTCTCCTCGATGAAGAACAGCAGCTCGGAGATGGCGAACAGGCCGACGATGGCGATGATGAAGTCCACTCCCTCGTAGAGCTCGAGCACACCGAAGGTGAAGCGCTGGACCCCGGTGTTGTCGATGCCCACGGTGGCGATCATCAGGCCGATGCAGGCCGCCACCACCGTCTTCATGGGATTCTTGCCGGTGATGCCGCCCAGGGTGGCGAAAGCCAGCAGGAAGAGCGCGAAGTACTCCGCCGGGCCGAAGGTCAGGGCGAACTTCGCCAGCAGCGGCGCCAGCAGGATCAGCCCGATGGTGGCGATCAGGCTGCCCATGAAGGAGGCCACGGCGGAGATCGCCAGGGCCTCGGCAGCCTTGCCCTGCCGGGCCATGGGATAGCCGTCCAGGCAGGTCATCATCGCCGGCTCGTCACCGGGGATATTGAGCAGGATCGAGGAGATGCGCCCGCCATACATGGCGCCTGCATAGACCGCGGTCAGCATGATCAGCGCAGTCTCCGGGGCCAGGCCCAGGGTGAAGGCCAGCGGGATCAGGATCGCCACGCCGTTGGCCGGCCCAAGCCCCGGCAGGGCGCCGATCAGGGTGCCCAGGAAGGCGCCCAGCAGGGCGAACATCAGGTTGTGCGGGGCGAGCGCCACCCCGAAGCCGTCGATCAGATAGCCGAGGGTCTCCATCAGCTCACCTCCAGGAAGGACAGCACGCCCATCGGCAGCGCCAGGTCGAGGGCGAAGTTGAAGAGCAGAAACACCGCCACCCCAGCGAGCGCGCCGGTGACGAAGGCCCTGAGCGGGGCGCTGCCCATGCGCCAGCACAGGGTCCCCACCGCCAGGGTGGTGCTGAGGACGAAGCCCAACGGCTGCAGCAGGGCCGCGTAGCACAGCAGCACCACCACGGCGATCACCAGCTCGACGCCGGTACGGCTCCAGGGCCAGGCGTTGTCGGGGTCGGGGCGCACGATGAGGTAGAGGCTGGAGAGCACGAGCACCACCGACAGCAGCAGCGGGAAGGTCTCGGGACCCACCGCCTCGCTGCCGCCGAAGGGTGCGGGGAGCTGGGTGGCGCCCCAGCCGTACGCGACAGCCAGGGCGATCAGCAGGATGCCGAAGATGCGATCGTTCATGGTGCTCATTGGATCAGGCCGATGTCCTTGGAGAGCTGCTCGATATCGGCGATCTGCTCCTTGACGAAGGTCTCGAACTCGCCGGCGGTCATGTGGAAGGGCATCAGGCCGTTGCTGGTCATCAGCCCCTTCCACTCCTCGCTCTCGTAGACGGTGTCCATGGCGTCGATCCAGTACTGGCGCGCCTCATCGGAGATCTCGGCCGGCGTATAGAAGCCACGCCAGTTGGGCCCCAGCGCCTCGATGCCCTGCTCGATGGCGGTGGGAATGTGGCTGAACTCCTCCCCCGGCAAGCGCTCCTCGGCAAGCACCGCGAGCACCCTGAGGTCCCCCGACTCCATGAAGCCCTGGGCCTCGGAGATATCGCCGGTGAAGGCGTCGACATGGCCACCGACGACCTGGGTCATGGCCTCGCCGCCGTTGTTGTAGGAGAGATACGGGATACGCGGCAGCTCATCGACCCCGGCCGCATTCGCGGTGATCAGCACCTTGAGGTGGTCCCAGCCGCCCTTGGCGCTGCCGCCGGCGAACTTGACGCTGCGCGGGTCCTCGTCGATGGCCGCCATCAGCGCCGGCAGGTCCTGGTACTCGGAGTCGGCGGCCACGGCGATCACCCCGTAGTCGGCCCCCAGCGCCCCGATCCAGTTGACCATGTCGGCGTTCATGCCCGGAAACTGACCCTGGGCCAGGCGGGTGGTGGTGGCGGTGGAGGCGGCCACCAGCAGCTGCTCGTCACCGGCGCGCTTGCTGACCACGTGGGCGTAGGCCACCCCGCCACCGGCGCCGGCCATGTTGAGGGTCTGGACGTTGCCCGGCACCAGGTCCAGCTCCTGGAGCACGTTGCCGACGCTGCGGCAGGTGAAGTCCCAGCCGCCGCCGGGATCGGAGGGTGCGATGCACTCCACCTTGCCCTGGGGTTCGAAGGCCATGGCGTTGCCGGCGCCGGCCGAGAGGGCGGCGACGGCGATAAACGTGAGCGGCGTCTTGATCGACATGGAGGATCTCCTCGTCTTGTTGTCTCGAAGGCCGGCAGCAGAGGGCGCTTGCCGGAGGCTGTCATCTGCCTTACAATTCTGTAAGGCAGAACCACGTTCTTCAGGATGAAAAGCTAGAGGGCGACTCGCGGCCCGTCAACGCCGTGCGTCCGAATTGCGACCAAAGTTCGAGACGGGGCCCCGCCCCGGAGGAGTGCATCGCCTATGGCCCAGGATCGCGTGGAGGCCGTGGAGCGCGCCTTGACGGTACTGGAGGCCTTCGACGCCGACCGGCCGGTCATGAGCCTCGCCGAGCTGGCCCAGGCCACCGGCTTCTACAAGAGCACCCTGCTGCGCCTGCTGGGGTCGCTTTCGCGCTTCGACTATGTGCGCCGCGATGCCGACGGCCGCTGGCAGCTGGGCGAGACCCCCGCGCGCCTGGCACGGCGCCAGGATCCCGCCCGCCTGCTCGCCGCTCGTATCCAGCCGCTCCTTGAACGCCTGGCGGCCCGCCTCGGCGAGACCGCCTCGCTGCTGGAGCGGGTCGGCGAGGCCGTCGAGTGCCGGCTGGCGGCACTGCCCGCCAGCGCCCTGCGCCACGACCTGCGCCCGGGAACCCGCTGGCGGGTCGCCGGCGATGGTTCGCCCTGCCCCCCCCTGGGGGGCGGTGTCATGGTCATCCACCCCCTGCCGGGGACGCCCCCACGCTGGCTGGCGCTCTCCGGACCCGAGGGGCGCCTGGCAATGGCCGAGGCCAGCGAGGCCCTCGCCGAGATCGCCGCGGAGCTCACGGCGACCGGCGAGCCCGCGGCCCGAGAGACACTGCCATGAGGCTGCTGCTGGTGGAGGACGATGCCCTGCTGGCCGACTCGCTGCTCACGCTGCTGCGCGGCGAGGGGCACCGGGTCGAGCACCTGGCCGACGGCGACGCCGCGCTGGCGCGACTGGCCTCCCCCGGCCACGGCGTGGACCTGCTGCTGCTCGACCTCAACCTGCCCGGCGCCGGGGGCCTCACGGTGCTGGAGGCGTTGCGACGCCACGACCGCGAGACGCCGGTGCTGGTGCTCACCGCGCGTGGCGCCGTGGAGGATCGCGTGCGCGGCCTGGACCTCGGCGCCGACGATTACCTGGGCAAGCCCTTCGCCCTGGACGAGCTGGAGGCCAGGGTGCGCGCCCTGCTGCGTCGCCACGCCCGTGCCACCCGCCTTGCGCTGGGGCCCCTCGAGCTCGAAGCCACGACCCTTGGCTTTACCCTGGATGGCGAGCCCTTCCCGCTGCCGCCGCGGGAGCAGCGGCTGCTGGCCTGCCTGCTGCGCCACGCCGGGGAGCCGGTGGAGAAGGCCCGTCTCGTCGAGGAGGCGTTCGGCGGCGATCCCATGGGCGACAACGCCATCGAGGTCACCGTGCACCGGCTGCGCAAGCGCCTCCCCGCGGACCGGCTGGCGCTGAGGACGGTGCGTGGCCTCGGCTACCTGCTGGAGGCGGAGGGGTGAGGGTCGCCCACAGCCTGTACGGGCGCCTGCTCGCCTGGCTGGCCCTGCCGTTGCTGAGCCTGGGGGCGCTGCTGCTGCTGCAGGCGGGGTGGCAGGCCAAGGCCACCGCCGACCGCGCCCATGACCGCCTGCTGGATGCCGCCAGCCTGGCCATCGCCGAACAGGTGCAGTGGCAGGATGGCCGGCTGTGGCTCGACCTGCCCCCCGCCGCCCTGGAGATGCTGGCGGGGGACGCCGAGGAGCGCGTCTTCTACAGCCTGGTGGACCAGCAGGGGCGCCACATCACCGGTAACGCCGCGCTGCCCGCCCACCCCGGGGCCGATGCCGAGAGCGGCGACACCCTGCTCTATCGCGACCTCGAGTGGCAGGGGCTGGCGCTGCGCCAGGGGGTACGCCGCTCGCGGCTGGAGGACTGGCGCAACCGCGAGCGCTTCGAGGTGCGGGTCGCCCACACCCGCGAGGGGCGCGACGCCCTGCGCCAGGCGCTGCTGCGCAGCAACCTGGCCGGCATCCTGGGCATGGGGGCGCTGGCGGTGGCGAGCCTGCTGCTGGCGGTACGGGCGGCGCTCAAGCCGCTGACCCGGCTGCGCCATGCGATCCGCGCCCGGGACCCGCGCACCCTTGTCCCTCTCGAGCTCAGCCTGCCACGGGAGCTCGCCGAGCTGCGCGAGGCACTCAACGAGCTACTGGCGCGCATGCGCCGGGTACGCGCCAACCAGGAGCGCTTCATCGGCGACGCCTCCCACCAGCTGCGCACGCCCCTCGCGGGCATCTCCGCACGGGCCGAGCTGGCCCTGCGCGACACCGACCCCGAGGCGTGGCGCGATGCCCTCGCCACCATCCAGGCCACCAGCGAACGCACCGCGCGACTGGCCATGCAGCTGCTCTCGCTGACCCGGCTCGACAACCCCGAATACCAGGCCACCCACCGGCCCCTGGACCTCAACGCCTGCGTGCGCCGGGCGGTGCGCGACCACTGGACGAGCTGCCGCCAGGCGGGCGTCGACCTCGGCGCCGACTGCAGCGAGGGCGAGGTGAGAGTGAACGGCACCGAGTGGCAGCTCAAGGAGGCGCTGGCCAACCTGATCGACAACGCCCGACGCTATGGCGCGCGACGGATCACCCTGGCGACGCTCCGCTCGCCGCCGAGGCTGGTGGTCGAGGATGACGGCCCGGGGATCGCCCCGGAGCGTCGCCTGCTGGCGCTGCGACCCTTCCACCGCGGCCGCGACGACGGCGAGGGCTCCGGGCTGGGGCTGGCCATCGTCGATGGCATCGCCCGCACCCATGGGGCGCGCCTCACCCTCGACGCGGGCGCCGAGGGACGCGGGCTGCGGGTCGAGCTGCGCTTCGCGGAGCCGAGCCCATGACACCCCGCCGCCTCGCCCGCCTGGCTGCCCTGGTCGCGCTCTGGGTGCTGCCGTCCTGGGCCCACGCCCAGCAGAGCCTGCACCTGCCCGCCGCCGAGGGTGCCGGAACGCCCCGGCCGCTGGTGATCCATGCCGCCCTCGACCTGCCCCAGGCACGCCCCCTGCTGGCGGCCTTCCAGCGCCGCCATCCCGAGGTCGCGGTGACCTATCACAACCTCACCACCCTGGCCCTGCACGAGCGCTTCCTCGCTGCCCCCGACGCGGCCGACGTAGTGATCTCCTCGGCCATGCCCTGGCAGTTCGCCCTGGCCAACGCCGGCCACGCCCGTCCCCTTGGCGGCCATGTCACCGACGCCTGGCCGGCCTGGGCACGTTGGCGCGACGAGCTGGTGGCCTTCACCTTCGAGCCCATCGTCATGGTGGTGCATCGTGATCTGGACAAGTTGGCCGCCACGCCGCGCAACCATGCCGAGCTGCTGGGGCTACTGCGCGAGCGGCGCGAGGCGCTGACCGGGCGCGTGGCCACCTATGACCCGGTAACCAGCGGCGTCGGCCGCACCTACGCCATGGAGGAGTCGCGCCTGTCGCCGCGCTACTGGGACCTGGTGGCCGCGCTGGGGGCCGCCGAGGCGGAGCTGGTCGCCACCACCGGGGAGATGCTCGACGGCCTGGAGGACGGGCGCCTGCTGATCGGCTACAACCTGCTGGGCAGCTATGCGCGGCCTCAGGTGGAGGCGCACCCGGACCTTGAGCTGGTGGTGCCCGACGACTACGCCCTGGTGACCCAGCGCGTCGCCTTCGTGCCCCGCCAGGCGCCCCATCCGGAGACCGGCACCCGCTTCGTCGCCTTCCTGCTGAGTGAGGCGGGGCAGCGCGTGATCGCCGAGCAGACCTCGCTGGGCGCCCTGCACCCCGGGGTCACGGGGCCGGGGAGCGCCGCCGCGCTGCGCGAGCGACTGGAGGACGCCCTGCGCCCTCCGGGGCTCGGGCCCGGCCTGCTCGCCGGGCTCGACCGCCTCAAGCGCCAGGCGCTGCTGGCCCGCTGGCGGCGCGAGTTCCGGCGCGCTCAGCCGTCGGCGCCGTCTACGGCGGAGTGACCGGGGCGGCGCTCGGCGGTCTCCCACCCGCGTGAGCCGGCATCCTCCGGGGTGAACCAGGCGAGGCGCTCATGCAGCGTCACCACGCCACCGACGATGATCAGGGTGGGCGGCTTCACGCTGACCCCCGCCAGGCGCTCGGGCAGGGTGGCGAGGGTCGCGCGATGGACCCGCTGGCGGGCGGTGGTGCCCTGCTCGACCAGCGCCACCGGCGTCTCCTTGGCCAGCCCATGCTCGATCAGCCGGCGACAGATCTCGGGCAGGCCATGCAGCCCCATATAGAAGACCAGGGTCTGCCCCGGGCTCGCCAGGGCCGGCCAGTCGAGGTCGGTACTGCCGTTGCGCAGGTGGCCGGTGATGAAGCGCACCGATTGGGCGTGGTCACGGTGGGTCAGCGGGATGCCGGCGTAGGCGGCGCAGCCGGAGGCGGCGGTGATGCCGGGCACCACCTCCACCTCGATGCCGGCCGCCGCCAAGGTCTCGAGCTCCTCGCCACCGCGCCCGAAGATGAAGGGGTCGCCGCCCTTGAGGCGCACCACCCGCAGGCCCTGGCGCGCCCAGTCGACCAGCGCCTGGTTGATCTCCGCCTGGGGCAGGCTGTGGTCGGAGCGCGCCTTGCCGACATACAGACGCCGTGCGGCGGGGTTGGCCAGCGCCAGCACCTCCTGGCTCACCAGCCGGTCATGCAGGATCACCTCCGCCGCCTCCAGGCGCTTGAGCGCCCTGAGGGTCAGCAGCTCCGGGTCCCCGGGGCCGGCGCCCACCAGGCTGACGCGCCCGGGCACCGGGCTGGCAGGCGAGACAACGTCATCGATCATGGGGTCGCTCCTCCTCGCAGCGGGTCAGGGGGTCAGGTGCGCTGGCGCAGGGTGCGGCCCAGGCGCGGGCTCACCAGCTCGCCGGCCAGGGTCAGGACCAGCAGCAGCCCCAGCAGCCAGGGCCAGTGGTCGGCGAAGGCCACCTCCACCAGGCCCAGGGCGTCGACGAACACCACCAGGATGCCCAGTGGGCTGACGTAGCGCACCATGAACAGCCACAGCGCGTGCCAGCCGGCGGAGAGCCCGAGCTCCTCGCGCAGCGGCGCCTCGCGGAGCACGAAGCCCGCCAGCAGCGCCATGCCCAGGCCGCCCAGCGGCATCAGCCAGCGCGAGGTGAGGTAGTCGAGCCAGTCGAAGAGGTGCCGGCCGGCCAGGGTCCAGTCGGCGCCGAGGTTGAACGAGAGCATCGCCAGGGTGCTGATGACCCACAACACGCTGCCCGCCCCCCAGGCCGCGGCGGGACGGCTCAGGCCGTGGCGGTCGCAGAGCCAGGAGACGGTCGCCTCGACCATGGAGATCGCCGAGGTGAGCGCCGCCATGGAGAGCATGGCGAAGAACAGCACCCCGAACAGGGTGCCCAGCGGCATGGCCTGGAAGGCCAGCGGTAGGCTCATGAAGATCAGCCCAGGCCCCTCCCCCGGGTCCATGCCGTTGGCGAAGATCGCCGGGAAGATCGCCAGCCCCGCCATCAGCGCCACCAGGGTGTCGGCCACCGCCACCGTCAGGGAGGTGCGCGCGATGGAGGTCCCGGCGGGCAGGTAGCTGCCGTAGGTGAGGATGGCGCCGGAGGCCAGCGACAGGGTGAAGAAGGCGTGCCCCAGGGCCGCCAGCAGCCCCTCGCCCGAGAGCGAGCCGGCATCGAAGACGAAAAGGAAGCGCAAGGCCGCACCGAAGCCGCCGGAGAAGAGGCCGTAGACGATCAGCACCAGCAGCATCACCACCATGCCGGGCATCATCCAGCCCACGCTTCTCTCGATGCCCGCCTGGACCCCCTTGCCGACGATCACCATGGTGGCCACCGTCACCAGGGTGCTCCACAGGCCCAGGTTCCAGGGGCTGGCATTGTTGGCCGCGAAGATCGCCACCATCTCCTCGACGCTGCCCCCGGCCAGGCCGCCGCTGAGCATCTTCCACAGGTAGGCGAAGGACCAACCGGCCACCACCACGTAGAAGCACAGGATCAGGAAGCCACACAGCATCGCCATCCAGCCCAGCAGCGACCAGGCCCCGCTGCGCCCCGACTCCGCCACCACCCGGCGCACCGCATCCACGGGGCTGCCGCGGCCGCGCCGCCCCAGGGCGATCTCGACCATCATCACCGGCACCCCCACCGCCAGGATGCAGGCCAGGTAGACCAGCACGAAGGCCCCGCCGCCGTACTCGCCGGTCATGTAAGGGAACTTCCAGATGTTGCCCAGGCCCACCGCCGAGCCGGTGGCCGCCAGAACGAAGCCCCAGCGGCCGAGCCACTGGGTGCGGGGTTGCGTCGTCGTCATGTATGTCCCGTGGTGTCGCATGGTGCCCTCGCCGCCGGCGAGCAAGGCCGCATATTGTGCCGGATTTTTCCCTCGCTGGCAGGCTCGTCTATGCTCAATACGCAAGCGGTTGGAGACGGAGTCCGCCATGACCAGTGATCCGCGCATCGGCCCCATCGCCCTGCCCGACACCCGCGCCCGTCGGGTGGTGGAGGAGCTGCTCGACGGCTCCGGCGTCGCCCTCAACGGCGATGCCCCCCACGACCTGAGGGTCTATCACCCCGACTTCTTCTCGAGGGTGCTGCACCAGGGCACCCTGGGGCTCGGCGAGGCCTACATGGACGGCTGGTGGGAGTGCGAGCGCATCGACGAGCTGGCCTGCCGCCTGCTGCGCCACGGCCTCGGCGAACGCGCCCACACCCCCTCGGAGCGGCTGATGTATCGCCTGCAGGCCGGCTTCTTCAACCTGCAGAGCAAGGCACGGGCCTACATCGTCGGCGAGGCCCACTACGACCTCGGCAACGACCTCTTCGAACGCATGCTCGACCCCACCATGTGCTACTCCTGCGGCTACTGGAAGGAGGCCCGGACCCTGCACCAGGCCCAGCGCGCCAAGCTGGAGCTGGCCTGCCGCAAGCTCGAACTGGGCCCGGGGATGCGCGTGCTGGACATCGGCTGCGGCTGGGGCAGCTTCGCCGAACACGCCGCGCGCCACCACGGCGTGGAGGTGGTCGGCATCACCATCTCCCGGGAACAGGCCACGCTGGCCCGGGAACGCTGCGCAGGGCTTCCGGTGAGCATCGAGCTCCAGGACTACCGCGACCTCGAGGGCACCTTCGACCGCATCGTCTCCATCGGCATGTTCGAGCATGTGGGCCACCGCAATTACCCCACCTACTTCGCCACCGTGGAGCGGCTGCTGGCGGCCGACGGGCTCTTCCTGCTGCACACCATCGGCTCCAACCACTCCGAGATCACCGCCGACCCCTGGATCAACAAGTACATCTTCCCCAACGGGGTGCTGCCGTCGGCGATGCAGATCGCCGAGGCCAGCGAGCCGCATCTGCTGATGGAAGACTGGCAGAACTTCGGACCGGATTACGATAAGACCCTGATGGCCTGGCTGGCCAACGTCGATGCCCACTGGCCGGAGATCGCCCACCGCTACAGCGAGCGTACCCGGCGCATGTTCCGCTACTACCTAGCCGTCTGCGCCGGCGCCTTCCGCGCCCGCCACCTGCAGCTGTGGCAGGTGGCCTTCTCACGCGACCGCGCCCAGCGCTATGATGCGCCGCGCTGATGATGCCCCTCCCCTGACATGGATCAGGAAAAGATGAATTGTCGGCGATCGCCTACATCCACTGGCGGAGATCCGTCAACGAACGGCGGAAGGGAATCAGGGTAGAATAAGAATATGGCCGGCCACAGAGCCGTGCCCGCCATAACCAGAACATCACCTGTACGCAGCAGGAACTGACAAGAAGGAACCTGCATGACGTCGACGACAGTCATGCCGTGCGGGAGGGACGCTGACGCCACGGCCATCGAACGGCTCCCCGGGGTCATCTTCCAGCTGCACCGCAGCCATGACGGGCGGCTACGTTTCCCCTTCCTGGCCGGCGGTGGCGTCCGCCTGATCGGCATCACCCCCGAGCGACTCGCCGAGGATGCACGCCCCGCCCTGGACCGCCTGGTCGAGGAGGACTACCCGCGGCTGATGGCGGCGCTGGAGCGCTCCATGCGCTGGAAGACCCCGCTGAGCACCCGTTTCCGGCTGCCCCTCAAGGGACACGGCATGCGCTGGGTCGCCCTGCGCGCCCAGCCCACCCCCGCCGAGGATGGCGTGCTGTGGCACGGCATGCTGATGGACATCTCCGAGCAGGTGGCCGAGGAGGCTCGCCTGCGCCGCCTCTCCGACACCGACGACCTCACCGGCGTCGCCAACCGCCGGCACCTGATGGCGCGCCTGGAGAAAACGGTCTCCCTGAGCAATCGCCACGCCACGCCGCTCTCGCTGATGATCCTCGACATCGACCACTTCAAGGGCATCAACGACACCCACGGCCACCTGCAGGGGGACAAGGTGCTGCGTGAGGTGGCGCGACTCTGCCAGGCGATGCTGCGCGAGGAGGACCTGGTGGCGCGCATGGGCGGCGAGGAGTTCGCCCTGCTGCTGCCGCTGACGTCGAAGCGTCGCGCTCTGACCCTGGCACAGCGGCTGTGCGGCGCGATTGCCGGGCACGACTTCGGGGTGGAGCACCCCATCACGGTAAGCATCGGCATCGCCGAGCATCGCATCGGCGAAGGGGCGCGCCAGCTGATCGCGCGCGCCGACCACCGGCTCTATGCCGCCAAGGACGACGGCCGCAACCGCGCCCTGGCGGACGCCTGACCCCAGGGTGAGCCGGCACAAGGAAGACACAGGCGACCAAGGCGCCTATACTGGACATTCATCCATATCAAGCGCCCCACCATGATCGACGAGACCCTGACGCGCGTCTTCGGCTACGCCGACTTCCGCCCCGGCCAGCGCCCGGTGATCGAGGCGGTGGCGGCGGGCCGCTCGGCCGCGGCGATCTTCCCCACGGGCTCCGGAAAGTCGCTCTGCTACCAGCTCCCCGCCCTGCACCTGCCTCACCTGACCCTGGTCATCTCGCCGCTGCTGGCGCTGATGCAGGACCAGCTCGCCTTTCTCGCACGCCACGGCATCCCCGCGGCCAGCATCGACTCCGGGCAGAGCCGCGAAGAGGCGGCCGCGGTGATGGCCGGGGTCGAGCGCGGCGAGATCCGCATCCTGATGATCTCGGTGGAGCGCCTCAAGAACGAGCGCTTCCGCGCCTTCATCCGCCGGGTACCGATCTCGCTGATGGTGGTGGACGAGGCCCACTGCATCTCCGAGTGGGGCCATAACTTCCGCCCCGACTACCTGAAGCTCCCCGACTACCAGCGCGAGTTCGGCATCCCCCAGGCGCTGCTGCTCACCGCCACCGCCACCCCGCGGGTGATCGACGACATGCGCGGACGCTTCGCCATCGCGGCCGCCGATGTCACCGCCACCGGCTTCTACCGGAAGAACCTCGACCTGACGGTCGCCCCGGTGGCCGCCGACGCCCGCCCTCGCGCCCTGGCCGCCTGGCTCCAGGCGCGACGCGGCGCGGCCCCCTTCCCCACCATCGTCTACGTCACCCTGCAGCAGACCGCCGAGCGCCTGGCCGCCTACCTGGGCAAGGCCGGCATCCCCGCCACCGCCTACCATGCGGGGCTCGGGGCCGACAGGCGCGAGGCGATCCAGCGCGACTTCATGGCCGGCAGGTGTGACTGCATCGTCGCCACCATCGCCTTCGGCATGGGCATCGACAAGGCCGACATCCGGGCGGTGGTCCACTTCGACCTGCCCAAGTCCATCGAGAACTACAGCCAGGAGATCGGCCGCGCGGGCCGCGACGGCGCCACCTCCGAGTGCCTGATGCTGGCCGGGCGCGACACCCTCGGCGTGCTGGAGACCTTCGTATACGGCGACACCCCGGAGCGCCACGGCATCCGCCGGGTGGTCGACGAACTGCTCGCCGCCGGGACGCGCTGGGAGCTGAGCCTGAACGCCCTCGCCCAGCACGCCAACATCCGCCCGCTGCCGCTCAAGACCCTGCTGGTGCAGCTGGAGCTGCGCGGCATCCTGCGCCCGCACCACGCCTACTTCGCCGACTACCGCTTCAAGCTCAACGAGGCACCCGAGGCGCTGGTGGCCCGCTTCCAGGGCGAACGCCAGGCCTTCGTCCAGGCGATCCTGGATGCCGCGCGCAAGGCACGCACCTGGCACGAGCTGGACTTCGCGACCCTGGAGGCGCTGGGCCGGGAGCGGGGCCTGGATACCCGCCGCGGCCGGGTGATCACCGCCCTGGACTACTTCGTCGACAAGGGCTGGCTGGAGCTGCAGAGCCGCCAGCTCACCGAGGTCTACGAGGTGAGCCGCGCCGACCTCGCCCCGGAGGCGCTGACCGAGGAGCTCTACGGCTACTTCCGCGACAAGGAGGCCGCCGAGATCGAGAGGCTGCACGCCATGCTCGCGCTCTTCGAGAGCGAGGGCTGCCTGAGCCGCCGCCTGGCCGAATGGTTCGGCGACGACCGCACCCCCGAGCGGTGCGGCCACTGCTCGGCCTGCCGCGGCCAGCCCGCCCGGCTGCCGCCGGGGCCCGAGCCGCCCTCCCTGGCAGACCGGCGGCCCGAGGCGCTGCTCGGCGACCTCCGGACGCGCCTGGCCGAGCAGGGCGAGGGGCATCCCGCCACCCCGGACCTGCTGGCCCGCTTCCTGTGCGGCATCACCACGCCGCTGTTCACCCGGCTCAAGGCACGCCGGCTGGCGGGTTTCGGCGCCCTGGAGGGCACCCCCTACGCCGAGGTGCGCGCCTGGCTGGCCGCCCATGGCGCGAGCGATTCAGCCCAGTAGCCCCCGGCGCTGCAGGGCGCGCCTCCTGGCTCCAGCGCTTGACGCCTCGCCGTCACTGCACGACCTTTCGGGGTGAATCCCCCGACCGAGGAGACCCGCATGAGCCAGCTCTCTCAACAAGCCTGCGAGGCCTGCCGCGTCGGCGCCCCGACGGTCACCGAGGAAGAGAAGCAGTCGCTCGGCGCCGAGGTGCCCGAGTGGCAGATCGTCGAGCGCGATGGCATCATGAAGCTTGAACGAACCTTCACGTTCAAGGATTTCGTGCAGGCCCTGGACTTCACCCATCGCGTCGGCGAACTCGCCGAAGAGGCCGACCACCACCCCGCGATCCTGACCGAATACGGCAAGGTGACCGTGACCTGGTGGTCCCACAAGATCAAGGGCCTGCACAGGAATGACTTCATTCTTGCCGCCAGAACCGACGAGGTAGCGAAATAAATGTTCGAACACATTGAGCGGGTTCCCGGGGACGCCATCCTCGGTCTGATCGAGGCCTTCAAGCAGGACACCAACCCGCAGAAGGTCGATCTCGGCGTCGGCGTCTACAAGGACGCCCAGGGCAACACCCCGGTGATGCGCGCCGTCAAGGAGGCCGAGGCCCTGCTGCTCAAGAACGAGACCACCAAGACCTACATCGGCTCCCACGGGGCGCCGGAGTACGGCGCGGTGATCCTGCCCATGGTGCTCGGCGAGGGCTCGCCGGTGCTCGAGGCCGGCCGCGCCAGCGCTACCCAGTCTCCCGGCGGCACCGGCGCCCTGCGCCTGGCGGCGGACTTCATCGCCAAGAAGCTGCCGGGCAAGGGCATCTGGGTCTCCGACCCCACCTGGCCCAACCACCATGGCATCTTCACCGCCGCGGGCATCGCGCTGCACAAGTACCCCTACGTGGATGCCGACAATCGCCTCGACTTCGACGGCATGCTCGCCGCGCTCAAGCAGATCCCCGAGGGCGACGTCGTGGTGCTGCACGCCTGCTGCCACAACCCCACCGGCTTCGACCTCTCCCGCGAGCAGTGGCAGACGGTGCTCGAAGTGCTCCGCGAGCGCCAGCTGCTGCCGCTGGTGGACTTCGCCTATCAGGGCTTCGGTGAGGGCCTGGACGAGGACGCCTACGGGGTGCGCCTGCTGGCCGAGAGCCTCGACGAGGTGATCATCACCAGCTCCTGCTCCAAGAACTTCGGCATCTACTGCGAACGCACCGGCTGCCTGATCATGGTCGCCAAGGACGCCGAGCAGATGGAGAACGTGCGCTCCCAGATCGCCATCGTGGCCCGCGAGAACTACTCCAACCCGCCGGCCCACGGCGGCGCCATCGTCAGCGAGATCCTGCACTCCGCGGAGCTCGCCGCCCTCTGGCGCGAGGAGCTCACCGAGATGCGCGATCGCATCAACACCCTGCGCCGCGACTTCGTCGAGGCCCTCAAGCCCTACGGCCTGGACCAGAAGTATGCGCATATCGCCGAGCAGCGCGGCATGTTCAGCTACACCGGCCTGACGCCCGAGCAGGTCGACCGCCTGCGCGACGAGTTCGGCATCTACATGGTGCGCTCCGGCCGCGCCAACGTGGCGGGCTTCTCCCACGAGAACCTGCCCTACCTGGCCAAGGCCGTGGCCGCGGTCAACTGATCGCCGCGCCTGCATCGCCACCAGACGCCCGGGCACTGCCCGGGCGTCTGCGTTTCGGGTAGAATACCCGCCCTTCAGAGTCATCGATCCATCGCCGCCGGGGCCCGGGGCGCCACGCGGCGCCCGTGGAACAGCGCCAGTTGACCGATCAGTCAGGCATCGCCCAGACTGCTCCTCGGCCTTGTTCCAATTCCCACACAACCAAGAGGCTTTCCCATGGCGGCTCCCTCCCGGCACCCCCAGGTGCACTACCCCTGGTACAAGAAGGAGGACACCGACGCCTTCTTCGCGCTGTTCCAGAACAACATCGCCAACTTCGTGATCATCGCTATCACCATGCTCGGCATGGAGTTCCCGGCGTCGATCGTCTTCGGCCAGGTGCTGCCTGGCGCCGCCGTGGCGGTGATGGTGGGCAACTTCTACTACGCCTGGAGCGCGGCGCGCCTGGCCCGCAAGGAGAACCGCGCCGACGTCACCGCCCTCTCCTACGGCATCTCGACCCCGGTGATGTTCGTCTTCCTGTTCGGCGTGCTGCTGCCGGCCAAGCAGCTTACCGGCGACGCCGAGCTGGCCTGGAAGGTGGCGGTGGCCGCCTGCTTCATCAGCGGCGCCATCGAGGCCGTGATCAGCCTGATCGGCCGTTGGGTGCAGTACCATCTGCCACGGGCGGCGATGCTCGGCGCCGTGGCCGGGGTGGCACTCACCTTCATCGCCGGCGAGATGCTGTTCAAGACCCTGGAGATGCCGTTGATCGGCCTGCTGGTGCTGGCGATCATCATCGTCGGCCTGGTGGCCCGGGTGGCCATGCCCTTCCGCCTGCCCACCTCGCTGTTCGCCATCGTGGTCGGCACTGCCATGGCCTATCTGATCGGCGACGCCGGCGGCGAGCGCTTCAGCGACGCCTTCACCCACCTGGGCTTCTACCCGCTGCTGCCCAATCTGGCCTGGCTCGAGGGGCTGGGGCTGCTGTTCACCGGCATGCTGGCGGTGCTCACCGTGGTGCTGCCGATCACCCTCTACAATGCCATCGAGACCATGAACAACGTCGAGGCCATGGAGGCCGCCGGCGACAAGTACGACGTGCGCGAGTGCCAGGCGGTGGACGGCGTGGGCACCATGCTCGGCGCCCTATTCGGCGGCGTCTTCCCGACCACGGTCTACATCGCCACCGTGGGCGCCAAGTGGATGGGCGCCGGGCGCGGCTACAGCCTGCTCAACGGTGCCGTCTACGCGGTGGCCACCATGTTCGGGCTGATCGCCGCGCTGGCCGCCGTCATCCCGGTCTCGGTGGTGGCGCCGATCCTGGTGTTCGTGGGCATGTCGATGATCGCCACCGCCTTCCAGAGCAACGACACCCGCTACTACCCGGCGGTGGCGCTGGCCATGCTGCCCTACTTCGCCAACTACGTGATGACACGCTTCAACCGCGCCGCCGAGGAGACGGTAAGCGGGATCTCCGCGGGGGTGGTGCCCCTGGGCCAGGGGGCCATGTTCACGGCGATCTTCATCGGCGCCATGACCGTGGCGGTGATCGACCACCAGTTCCGGCGTGCCGCGGCCTTTGCAGGGGTGGCGGCCGGCTTCGCCTTCGTGGGGCTGATGCATGCCCCCGAGCTCGCCCTCAACGCCGCCTGGGACTACACCCTCGGCTACCTGGTGATGGGGGTGCTGTTCCTCTACTTCGCCTGGCAGGAAGGGCGCCGGGCGGCCACCGCACCTGGCAACCCGCCGCGCTGAGCGCCGCAGGGCCTAGCGACAACGACGCGCCCCGCCATTTGGCGGGGCGCGTCGTTCAGGGCCCGGGCGACGCCCGGCGCGGCCTCACTTCCAGAAGTCGCGGATCGAGGCGACCCCCTGCGCCCCCACGGCGCGGGCGTGGTTGGCGTCATGGCGGGTCATGCCGCCCAGCGCGAAGACCGGCATGGCGGCCCGTTCCACCAGCTGCTGGAAGTCGTGCCAGCCCACCGGCGCCACGTCGGGATGCGACGGCGTGGTGCGAAGCGGCGACAGGGTGACGAAGTCACACCCCAGCCGGCCGGCCTGGTCGAGCTGGCGGCGGTCGTGGGTGGAGGCGGAGAGCCACTTGCCCTCGGCGATGGGGCGCCGCTCCATCTGCATCAGGCGCTCACTGGTCAGGTGGATACCGTCGGCATCGATGGCCTCGAGAAGCTCGGGCTCGCCGTTGAGCAGCAGGCGGGCGCCGTGCTCCCGACAGAGCGACAGTGCCGCCTGGGCGCGCTCGCGATAGGCGGCCTCGTCGAGGGCCTTGGCACGCAGCTGGACCAGGCGCACGCCATCCTCCACCAGGGCGCGCTCGAGGCGCGTGGCGAAGCGCGCCTCGTCCTCCTCTTCGCCGGTGATCAGGTACTCGGTCGGCAGCATCACCGCGCGCAGGATCGGCAGGTTGGCCGCCGGGAAGGGGTAGTTGACCAGCTCGTCCATGGGCACCCAGCGCACCGCCTGCCCCTCGCGCCCGAAGGGCTCGCCGGAGAAGTCGTGCACCTGCCAGACATCGAGCAGGATGTGCTTGTCCGGGTACTCGTGGTGGATGCGGATCAGCGGCTGGGCGCGCTGGATCTCCACGCCGAGCTCCTCGTGCAGCTCGCGTCGAAGGCCGCCCAGGCCCGTCTCGTAGGGCGCCAGCTTGCCGCCGGGGAACTCCCAGAGGCCGCCATGATCGACGTTGCTGGGCCGGCGCGCGATGAGTACCTCGCGGCCGTCGGCGCTGATGATGGCGGCGGCCGCCACATGCACCCTTCTCTTCACCATTGCGTTCATTACCCTTTCCAACGTGTTCGCGCCCGCAGGCACGGAGGTCTGTGTCCGGTTGCGTCTGGTTCGCCGTGCTCGTCCTGGCTCAGCTGCGGTAGTCGGCGTTGATGCTGACGTAGTCGTGGGAGAGGTCGTTGGTCCACACCGTGGCACTCGCCTCGCCGCGGCCGAGGTCGATGCGGATCGGGATCTCCTCCCGGGCCATCACCGCGCTGCCCGCCGCCTCGGTGTAGCCCGGGGCGCGGCCGCCCTGCTCCACCAGGCGCACCTCGCCCAGGTCGATGGTCACCCGGTCGACATCGAACGCCTCCACCGGCGCGCGCCCCACCGCGGCGAGGATGCGCCCCCAGTTGGCGTCCGAGGCGTAGAGCGCCGTCTTGACCAACGGCGAGTTGGCCACGGTGAAGGCCACATCCAGCGCCTCGCGGCGCGTGGTGGCCCCCTCGACCTGCAGGGTGACGAACTTGGTGGCGCCCTCGCCGTCGCGGATGATCGCCTGGGCCAGCTCCGTCATCACCCGCACCAGGCCGTTGCGGAAGACGGTGATCGCCTCATCCCCCTCCACCGTCGGGCCACGCCCGGTGCTGATCAGCATGCAGGCATCGTTGGTGGAGGTATCGCCGTCCACGGTGATGCAGTTGAAGGAGCGCTCGACGGTCTCGCGCAGCAGCGCGTCGAGCAGCCCCTGCTCGAGGGTGGCATCGGTGGCCACGAAGGCCAGCATGGTGGCCATGTTGGGCTGGATCATCCCCGAGCCCTTGGCGATGCCGTTGACGGTCACCGTCTCGCCGGCGATCTCCAGGGTGACGCTGGCCCCCTTGGGGCGGGTGTCGGTGGTCAGGATCCCCTCCCCGGCCTGCTGCCACGCCTCGGGACCGTCGTCCAGGGCCTGGAGCGCCGCCGGCAGGCCGGCGACGAGTCGGTCCATGGGCAGCGGCTCGCCGATCACCCCGGTGGAGAAGGGCAGCACGGCCTCGGCGGGCACGCCAGCCAGCCGGGCCAGTTCCTCACAGGTGGCGCGGGCGTCACGCAGCCCCGTCTCGCCGGTGCCGGCGTTGGCGTTGCCGGTGTTGATCACCAGATAGCGCGGCGCCTCGCCGCTGGCGAGGTGCTCGCGGGCCACCGTCACCGGCGCGGCGCAGAAGGCGTTGCGGGTGAAGGTCCCGGCCATGCGGGCGCCCGCGGGCGCCTCGATCACCACCAGGTCGCGGCGGCCCGGCTTCTTGATGCCCGCCATGGCGGTACCCAGCCGTACGCCGGCAATGGCCGGCATCTCGGGAAAGGTTGCGTCACCCACTGCCATCGTCTCGTCTCCTCTGGGGTTGGCCGAAGGCCCGGTTCAACTCAGCTTGCCGCAGCACTGCTTGTACTTCTTGCCGGAGCCGCAGGGGCAGGGATCGTTGCGCCCCACCTTGGGCCCCTCGCGACGCAGCGGACGGCCGTCGGCGCCCGGCGGCGTCGCCTGTTCGCCTGCCTCCTCGCGGGAGGCGGCCTCGGGCGCGTCGTGGCGGCTGGCCGCGCTGGCCTTCTCGCGCTCCAGGGCCTCGCGACGCTGGCGCTCCAGCGCCTCGACCTCCTCGGGCTTGCGCACCTGCACATGGCTGAGGATGCGCGTCACGTCGGCCTTGATGTTGGTCAGCAGGCCCTGGAACAGCTCGAAGGCCTCGCGCTTGTACTCCTGTTTGGGGTTCTTCTGGGCGTAGCCCCGCAGGTGGATGCCCCGGCGCAGGTGGTCCATGGACTGCAGGTGCTCCTTCCAGCGGGTATCCAGCACCTGCAGCATCACCTGCTTCTCGAAACGGCGCATCAGTTCGGCGCCGGCCTGCTCCACCTTGGCCTCGTAGGCCTCGCGGTGCAGGGTCTGCAGGCGCTCGCGCAGCTGCTCCTCGTGGAAGCGCTCGTCCTCCTCGGCCCACTGCACCACGGGCGCATCGAGGTTGAACTCGGCGCGCAGGTGATCCTCGAGACCGGCCAGGTCCCACTGCTCGGGCAGGCTCTGGGGCGGCACATAGTCGCTGATGGCGAGCTCAAGTACCTCCTCGCGGATGCCGGCGACGGCCTCGCTGACCTCCTCGGCGGCCAGGATCTCGTTGCGCTGCTCGTAGATCACACGACGCTGGTCGTTGGCCACGTCGTCGTACTCGAGCAGCTGCTTGCGGATATCGAAGTTGCGGCTCTCGACCTTCTTCTGGGCGCGCTCCACGGCGTTGGAGACCATCTTGTGCTCGATCGCCTCACCGTGCTCCAAGCCCAGCGCCTTCATCATGCGCTGGACCCGGTCGGAGCCGAACAGGCGCATCAGGTTGTCCTCCAGCGACAGGAAGAAGCGGGTCGAACCCGGATCGCCCTGGCGGCCGGCACGGCCGCGCAGCTGGTTGTCGATGCGCCGCGACTCGTGGCGCTCGGAGCCGACCACGTGCAGCCCGCCGGCGGCCAGCACCGCCTCGTGGCGCTCGCGCCACTCGGCCTTGAGACGCTCGATCTGGGCCTCGGAGGGGTTCTCCAGCTTGGCGGCCTCGGCCTCCCAGTTGCCGCCCAGCACGATGTCGGTGCCGCGACCGGCCATGTTGGTGGCGATGGTGATGGCCCCGGGGCGCCCCGCCTGGGCGATGATCTCCGCCTCGCTCTGGTGCTGCTTGGCGTTGAGCACGTTGAAGCTCATCCCGGCACGCTTCATCAGGTTGGCCAGATACTCGGAGGTCTCGATGGAGGCGGTACCCACCAGCACCGGACGGCCTGCCGCGGTCTCGGCCTTGACGTCCTCGATGATCGCCTCGAACTTCTCCTCGGCGGTTAGGTAGACCAGGTCGTTGAGGTCGCGGCGGATCAGCGGCTTGTTGGTGGGGATCACCACCACGTCGAGGCCGTAGATCTGGCGGAACTCGAAGGCCTCGGTGTCGGCGGTGCCGGTCATGCCCGCGAGCTTGTCGTAGAGGCGGAAGTAGTTCTGGAAGGTGGTGGAGGCGAGCGTCTGGCTCTCGCGCTGAACCGTGACCCCCTCCTTGGCCTCCACCGCCTGGTGCAGGCCCTCGGACCAGCGCCGTCCGGGCATGGTGCGCCCGGTGTGCTCGTCGACGATCACCACCTGGCCGTCGCTGACGATGTAGTCGACGTCCTTGTGATAGAGGTGGCGGGCGCGCAGCGCGGAGTGCATGTGCTGCAGCAGGTTGAGGTTCTGGGCGGCGTAGAGAGAGTCCTCCTCGCCCAGCAGTCCCTGCTCGCGCATCAGGCCCTCCACCTTGTGGTGGCCGCTCTCGGTGATCTCCACCTGCTTGTGCTTCTCGTCCAGGGTGAAGTCACCGTCTACCGGCGCGTCGGCGTCTTCCGACACCTCGCCCCGAACAAGATGCACCGCCAGGCGGTCCACCACCTTGTAGAGCTCGGTGTTCTCGTCCACCGCCCCGGAGATGATCAGCGGGGTGCGCGCCTCGTCGATCAGGATGGAGTCCACCTCGTCGACGATGGCGTAGGCGAGCCGGCGCTGGACCTTGTCCTCCAGCGAGAAGGCCATGTTGTCGCGCAGGTAGTCGAAGCCGAACTCGTTGTTGGTGCCGTAGGTGATGTCGCAGCCGTAGGCGGTGCGCTTCTCCTCGGGAGTCTGGCCGGCGTAGATCACGCCGACGCTGAGGCCCAGGGCCTCATAGAGGGGACGCATCCACTGGGCGTCGCGGCGCGCCAGGTAGTCGTTGACCGTGACCACGTGGACGCCTTCGCCCGGCAGGGCGTTGAGGTAGACCGCCAGGGTCGCCACCAGGGTCTTGCCCTCGCCGGTCTTCATCTCGGCGATGCGGCCGGTGTGCAGGGTGATACCGCCGATCAGCTGCACATCGAAGTGGCGCATGCCCATCACGCGTTTGCTCGCCTCGCGCACCGTGGCGAAGGCCTCGGGCAGCAAGGCATCGAGGCTCTCGCCGGCCTCGAGGCGCTCACGGAAGGCCGGGGTACGGGCCGCGAGGGCTGCGTCGTCGAGGCCCTCGAGCTCCCCTTCCAGGGCATTGATGCGCTCGACCTGGCGGCCCATGCGCTTGACTTCACGGTCGTTCTTGGAGCCGACGACCTTGCGTAACAGGGTGTTGATCATGAGGTGTCCGTTATCCGCGTGTGGCATCGTGCCGGCCGCTCCTGGCGGTCGGCGAGGTTCAGATCGAGAATGCCCACACCGCTGGCGGACCACGGCGGGTAAGGACGTCATGGGCGGCGGTGGCCCGCGGCACCGGCGCTCGTGGACGCGGCAGCGGCCTCGGATGCGCCGGCGAGGCGAGCCGCGGCCAGCGGCGCCGGGCGCGGCGGCGCGCCTGCAGCCGCGAGGAGGCGCGGATCAGCGCCGGGGCGAGGATGCAGATCGGCGCCAGGCGCTCGACCTGACGCACCAGCTCCGCCTGGGGCAGCCCGGCGGGGAGCAGGCAACCCACCAGCAGGCCGGCCAGCCACCAGCGCGCCTGCCGCCGCGGCGAGGCGGGTCGCGCGGCGGTAGCGGGCGAAGGGGTGACGGTCTCGGCCATGCTGTCGAGGGGCTCTCCGGCGTGCTAGTCTGGCGGGCGCTTGCGTCCCGACGCGTTCATCGTCCGACCCGCCCGTGCGGGTAGAGAGACAAGCCCATGAGTATAAAGGTTAAGCGCTTTCGCGCCCAGCCCATGTCCCGGCTGCTGGAGGGACGCGGCGAGCTCGGCTCGCTGATGCGCACCGCGCAGCTGATCGAACGCGCCCAGGCACACCTGCGCGCCGGCCTGCCCGAGGAGCTGGCCAGCCATCTTCACGTGGGCGGGTATCGCGACGGCCGCCTCACCCTGATCGCCGACGGCGCCGCCTGGCTGACCCGGCTGCGCTACGAGCAGCCGCGCCTGCTGGAGCGCCTGCACGAGCTACCGGGCTTCGAGGCGGTGCAGGGCTTCACCCTCAAGGTACGGCCGGTTCGCCCCGCCCGGGCGCCACTGCGCCAGGTGCGGCGGCTGCCCGCCCGCGCCGGCGACGAGCTCTCCAGCTGCGCGGCCGACATCGAGGACCCGCGGCTGCGCCAGGCGCTGGAGCGGCTCGCCGCCCATGCCGAGCGAGAGGAGCCGTCGTAAGCTGGAAGCGCGGCATAATCGAGTAGGAGGGGGAGTC
>NZ_AXCA01000039.1:0-669 GCF_000475415.1 Halomonas sp. PBN3
GCGCAGGTAGCTGACCAGTAGCTGGTCGCCACAGAACACGAACAGCGGCAGGAAGATGTAGTGGTCGTAGTAGCCGTTGAAGTGCCGGCCGAGCTGCTGGCCGTGTACCCGATCGTCGGTCGCATCGAAGTCGAGGTAGAGCGGCTTCTTCGGTGGCCGCCGGAACGAGCGGATGAACTGCTCGATCATCTCCTCGTGGATGGCGACCGCCCAGTCCCGGTCGGCCTGCTGTTCGAAGCGACACAGGGTGGACTGGCTGGCCAGCACGCCATCGGTATCGACGGCGGTCTGCAGGGCGATGTCGTGACGCAACGCATGGTGGTCGTTGAGATCCTCATAGCCCAGCGCCAGGCCGAACACGCGCTGTCGAACCAGGGTTTCCGTTCGGTGCTGGCAGCGCTGAGGGTCTCGCGCATCGCTCAGTCGGCGAGCTACCGAGCGCGTCAGCCCCATCTCACGATCGAGCTGACGCAGCAGGAGGATGCCGCCGTCGGAGGTGACGTCGCCGCCATCGAAGCGGGCGGTGATCTGACGGCCTTTGCAGCGTGGAAAGGTGGCGGTGGGCATGGTACATTTTGTCATGGCGGCTGTGTCGGCTAATTCTTGCTTAGGCTCTTGAATTATAACCGATTTTCAGCCGCTTTTTTCATTTCCGGTGCAATATCCGGG
>NZ_AXCA01000040.1:0-4024 GCF_000475415.1 Halomonas sp. PBN3
TGTCATGGCGGCTGTGTCGGCTAATTCTTGGTTAGGCTCTTGAATTATAACCGATTTTCAGCCGCTTTTTTCATGCCTGGTGCAATATTCGGGCTAGCCGGGCAACACCTCGAGGCTCCCCAGGAGGCCCCCAGCTGCCACCATGGCCATGATACGAGTTCTCTCGTCGGTGCCCTGCCGCACGTGACGCAGCAGGACATCAAATTCGCTACCGTTCCTCCCTCCTTGGGCGGTATGGACCCGGCACCTCGGATACTCGCCAGCAGCGGTGTCCCGCAAGCTCTGCCCGACCCTTCTCCGGTTCCCGTCTATCTGCTGACACAACGTTTCAGATCCTGAGCCCTGGGTAATTCTCCTCACACCTAGTTACTGTTACATGGGATTGACCTCTGTGCAGCACGTAGCCGAATAATGTCAGCAAAGGGCCTGAATGGGCCCAACAGCTCGCTAGGAGAAGGATCATGGAAATTCGCAAGCATACTCTCGCTCTCGGACTCGCCCTGGCACTCGGTGCCAGTGGTAGCGGCATCGCTCTCGCCCAGAGCATGCCGACCAATCAGCCCAATCAGGGTAGCGGCATGACGGGCGGCAGCGGCGGCCAAGGCGGCATGGGCCCTGACATGATGGGCGGAATGATGGGCGGCGGCCAGGGCGACATGGGGCCCGGCATGATGGGGGGAATGATGAGTGGCGGCCAGGGCGGCATGGGGCCCGGCATGATGAAAGGCATGATGGGTGGCGGGATGATGACCTGCCCGATGATGGGAGGCGCCGGCATGGGCATGATGCGGGAGGTGCTCGACCCGGAGCAGCACGACGAGATGCGCGCGCTGATGCAGGAGCATCGCCCCGCCCAGTTCGAGCGCATGGGCCGCCTGATGAACCTACGCGAGGACCTGATGGCGGAGATGCGCGGCGAGCGCCCCGATCCTGAGGAGGTCCAGGCCCTGCACGGTCGGATGGCCGAGCTTCACGGCGAGATGATGGCCGAGAGGGTGCGTCTGGAAAATACCATGAACGACCTGCTCACCGACGAGCAACGCCAGCAGCTTCAGCAGGCCACCCCTGAGAGTGACGTCGACCCCGAGGACCACGAGGCCCATCACTGACCGGGAGTGTCACAGACTCAGGCAACAGGACGGCCATTGTTGGCCGTCCACTCGGCAACGCCCGCAGGAGACAAGCGATGAGCGACTCGCCCCCCAGCACGATCACCCTGACGGTCCCCGGCATGGGCAGTGACCACTGTGCCGGCATCGTGCGCAAGACGCTCGAACGCCTCGATGGTGTGGGCGAGATCCAGACCAATATCGCCAACCACCATGTCAGCGTGACCATTGAAACAGGCGGGCCCAACGGCGACACCTTGAAAGATGCCGTCGAGGGCGCCGGCTATGACGTGGCCGCCGTCAGTGGTGGTACCGGCATGCAACAGGTCCGCCTGACAGTTCCCGGCATGGGCTCGGACCACTGCGCCGGCATCATCCGCAGTACCCTGGAGCGGCTCGAGGGTATCGAATCAATCGACACCAATATCGCCAGCCACCGTGTGGCGGTGACCGTCGCCCGGGATGGCCCCGATGGTGAGGCGATCAAGCGCGCCGTGGAAGGGGCCGGCTATGATGTGGCCGCCGTGCAGGCCGATGAGGCGGAGGATGCCGACAGCGACGCCGAGATCGAGGAGGCCTATCTTTCCCAGGCCCGCAAGCGGCTGATCATCGCCGCGGTCCCCACCACCCTGATCATGCTGCTGATGATGCCGCACATGTTCTGGCAGCCGATTCCCGGCTACCTGGCCATCATCGCCGTGCTGGCCTTCCCGGTGGTGTTTCTCCATGGCGGTATTGCCACCCACAAGTCGACCTGGCGCTCGCTGAAGAACGGCACCTTCAACATGGACGTGCTGATTTCCATGGGCAGCCTGCCGCCCTACCTGATCGGCCTAGTCGGCTTCGTCTACCCCATGACCTCATTCATCGAGATGGCCGCCACCATCATGACCTTCCACCTGCTGGGCCGTTACCTGGAGGCACTCGCCAAGGGACGCGCCTCCCAGGCCATCCGCCGCCTGATGACCCTGGGTGCCAAGACAGCACGCGTCGAGCGCGATGGCGAGGAAGTCGAGGTGGCGGTGAAGGAGCTGGCCCCGGGCGACATCATGGTCGTGCGCCCCGGCGACAAGATCCCCACCGACGGCGAGGTGGTCGAGGGCGAGAGCCATCTCGACGAGTCCATCGCCACCGGCGAGTCGATACCGGTCTACAAGAGCACCGGGGACAGCGTGATCGGTGCCACCATCAACAAGGAGGGACGCTTGCGGGTCAAGGCGACCCGCGTCGGCGGCGATACCTTCCTCGCCCAGGTGGTGCGGCTGATCGACCAGGCTCAGGGCTCGCGGGTACCGATCCAGGAATTCGCCGATCGCATGACCGGCCGCTTCGTACCGGCGGTGCTGGCCATCGCCCTGGCCAGCCTGATTGCCTGGGCACTGTTCCCGGATGCCCTGCGACCGATACTCGACTGGGGTGCGACCTTCCTGCCCTGGGTGAACCCCGAGGCCGCCACGCCGGTGCTGGCGATTCTCGCCGCCATCGCCGTGCTGGTCATCGCCTGTCCCTGCGCCCTGGGCCTTGCCACCCCCACGGCGCTGATGGTCGGCTCCGGTATCGGTGCCGAGCGTGGCATCCTGATCCGTTCCGGCGAAGCGATCCAGACCTTCAAGGACGTCAAGGTGATGGTGCTCGACAAGACCGGAACCATCACCCGCGGCGAACCAAAACTCACCGAGGCCGTCGCCGCCGAAGGCGTCGACGAAAACCGCCTGCTGACCCTGGCGGCGAGCGTGGAGAACGCCTCGGAGCACCCCATCGCTCGGGCCATCGTCGATGGTGCCCGGGAGCGCGATGTAAAACCCGGCGAGGTCAGCGAGTTCCGCTCCACCGGCGCCCGTGGCGTGTCGGGCCGGGTCGGCAACGAAAGCGTGCTGATCGGCAATCGCCGGTTGCTGGAAGAGGAAGGCGTGACCGGCCTCGAGGCCCTGGATGACGCCATGGGCGAGCTCGAGGGCAAGGGCCGCACCGTGGTGATCGTCGCCGCCGACGGCCAGGCGCTCGGCTTGGTGGCAGTGGCCGACACCCTCAAGCAGGAGTCGGTGGAGGCCATCCGCGGCATGCATGATCTCGGTCTGCACGTGGTGATGATCACCGGCGACAATGAACGCGCCGCCCGCGCCGTGGCCGACGAGGTGGGCATCGACGAGGTCCAGGCCGGCGTGCTGCCGGAAGGCAAGGTTGATGCCATCCGCGCGCTGCAGGAACAACACGGCAACCACGTGGCCATGGTCGGCGACGGCATCAACGACGCCGCAGCACTGAAGCAGGCCAACGTGGGCATCGCCATCGGTGCCGGGGCCGACGTGGCCATCGAGGCGGCGGACGTGACCCTGGTACGCGGCGAGCTCACCGCCGTGGTGGACGCCATGCACCTCTCGCGTGCCACCTTCGGCAAGATCGTCCAGAACCTGATCTGGGCCAGCGCCTATAACGTGGCCGCCATCCCCATCGCCGCCATAGGCCTGTTGCACCCGATGATCGGCGTCATCGCCATGACCACCAGCTCCCTCTCGGTGATCGGCAACTCGCTGCTGCTCAAGCGGCGTTACGCCCGTGAGCAGCCCCGCGGAGAGCCTTCCACTGCCACCCCATCGGTCCAAGCCAAAGGCGACCGCTCATGAAACGACCAGAATCCACCAAGCCCCCCTCGGGAGAGGCCGAATCACAGAAAGAGCCGTCTTCCCCTACCGGGGCACTCCATAAATGGATGATGACCGCCTGCGTGGTGCTGATGGGAGGCGCCGTGCTGCTGTTCATGTGGGGCGGGCAATCACTGAGCAGCGGCGCCTGGCTGCTGCTGCCCCTGGCCCTCTGTCTCGGCATGCACTTCCTGATGCACCGTCATGTCGGGCATGATCAGCGCGACCGAGATGAATAGCAGATATAAAAAAGGGTAAGCGGATTAAATGGTT
>NZ_AXCA01000041.1:0-17619 GCF_000475415.1 Halomonas sp. PBN3
AGCCAACCAGGTATCCTGATCCGCCGTGGCCGAGCCGCGCGGGTTCCATTTGACGACATAGTCGAGCCTAGTCCCAGCCACCAGAGCGCCTGCAGAGAATGCCAGGGCGAAGGGTGCGCCCCATGATCGACGGGATGCCACACGGTAGTCAGGTCCTCAGATACGACAAAAGCGCCCGAAAGCGCGTATAGATACTATCATGTCCACTCCTTTTGGAGTCTTGGCAAAGCCGGCCCCCAGCCTACTGACAAAAAGATGCATCCCTGCCACAGCCCAAGGCCGCGACTCCTTAGGTTGAATACTCTTCGACTAGGCATGCTACATGGGCTTTCAAGGTAAAGTCGTTGAGCACTCGATTCCGGGCGGCATTCCCCAGGATTGAGCGCAGCTCGGCGTCCGCGGCCAGCTCCGCCAAGGCATCGGACCAGGGCTGTGGGTCATCGGGCGCCGCCAGGCGACCCGTCTCGGCATCCAACAGCTCGGGGATCGCCCCGCTATCGCTGCCCACGACTGCCTTGCCGGCGGCCATGGCCTCAATCACGGTAAGCCCGAAGGCCTCGTTCCGCGAGGGCACACAGACGATATCCAGCGCCTCGAACAGCCTCGGGAGGTCACGTCGAAAGCCAGCGAAGGTGATACGCGGTTCGAGACCCAACGCGACCACGCGCTGGCGAAGCTCGGCCACGTACTCTTCATTGCTGCCCTCCGCGGCCATCACGCCGCCAATCAGCACTCCGTGCCAAGCGATACCGGGGTGCGTCTCGCTCAGCCGAGCCAAAGCCTCGAGCCAGACGCACTGTCCCTTGCCCGGTGTCAGCCGGCCAGGCAGGCCGATGGCCACAGCGCCATCGGTCACGCCCAGCTCCCGGCGCAGCGCAAGACGCGCCCCGCCGTCGAGACTGGGCGCATAGGGGGCCGGATCGATACCCAGATAGAGACGATGGATGCGCTCTGGAGGAAGAGGAAAGGCCGCAAGGTTGCGGGCCCGGGTCGCCTCGCTGATCGAGAAGATGCGGGTGACCTTGCCATAAGCCCAACGGTGATAGGGGTCCTTCTTGGGGCGAGTGACGCCCATATGGTCGGTGAAGAAGAGGCGCAGGGAGGGCCGCAGGCTGACCAGCAGCGCCCCCAGGCGCAGGTCACTGGACTTGTGGCAGTGGATCACCCCGATATCATGCTCCTTCAGATAGCGCAGCAGACGCGGCAAGGCCAGCAAGGCACGTCCTTTCGAGGATACGACCAGAGGTTCGAGGCCAACCTCCCTCAGGCTGCTGGCAACCCTTGAGCCCGCCAGCGCCAGCCCGTATGCCTGCCAGCCCTGGCGCGCCAGCTCGGGTATAATCCGTGACGGATACATTTCCAGTCCGCCCCAGCCGCTGGAGAGACAGACGTGCAGGACCCTGTGCGACACGATCACTCCTTCCGGTATCGGGGCTCGGGAGCCCGCATGACTGCTACTTCCGCCGCCGCAGACGGCTCACCACGGCTGCTGGTGGTGCGCAACGACAAGCTTGGCGACTTCATGCTCGCCTGGCCAGCACTGGCTCGCCTCAAGGCGGCCACTCCGACGCCGCAGGTGAGCGTGCTGGTGCCGGCCTATACCGCCCCCATGGCTCGCCTCTGTCCCTGGATCGACCGGGTACTGGTCGACCCGGGCTCCGGTGCCGGCCGCGCCGCGAACCGGGAGCTGCTGGCTGAGGTGAAGGCGGCACGCTTCGATGCGCTGCTCACCCTCTTCTCCACCCCACGCATCGGCTGGCTGGGCTGGCGGGCAGGCATCCCGCTGCGCCTGGCCCCCGCCACCAAGTGGGCGCAGCTATTCTACAACCGAAGGGTGGTCCAGCGCAGGTCGCGCTCGGAGAAGCCGGAGTACCGCTACAACCTGGAGCTCGCCGAGACGCTACTCCAGGCGCTCGAGCTGACACCGGAGCCCGCGCCGGCGCCACCCTACTGGCCCCTGGCGCCAGAAGAACGGCTCAAGCAGCGAGAACGCCTCTCCCGGGAGCTTGGTATCGATCCGGCTCGCCCCTGGGTGTTCCTGCACGGCGGCAGCGGTGGCTCGGCGGTCAACCTCTCTCCGGCTCGCTACGTCACCCTGGTCAAGGGCATCGAGGAGCGCCTGCCTGAATCGACGCGACCGGTCTGGATCCTGACCGCCGGTCCCGGTGAGGAGGCAACCGCCGAGGCGATCCGCGCCCCGCTGGCCGAGGCCTGCTTGGAGGTTCACCACCTGCCACCAAGGGAAGGGCTGGCCGACTTCGCCATCACGCTGGCCGCGGCGGAGCTGTTCATCGCCGGCTCCACCGGTCCGCTGCATATCGCCGGCTGCCTGGATGTCGCCACCGCCGGGTTCTATCCTGCGCGGCGCTCTGCCACCCCGCTGCGCTGGCAGACCTGCAACAGCGCGGCGCACCGGCTGGCCTTCCATCCGCCCGAGGGGGCCGGCGAGCAGGACATGGCGAGCATCGATCTCGCCGATGCAGCTTGTCAGATTGCCAGACTGCTGCCATCACTTCCCCCACAGGAGGTATCTCCATGCCCCCCATCACCGGCATCGTGATCACGCTCAACGAGCAGGATCGCATCGGCGAGTGCATCGACTCCCTGCGGCAGGTCTGCGATGAAGTCATCGTCGTCGACTCCCTGAGCCAGGACGACACCGTCAGGATCGCCGAGAGCAGGGGGGCGACCGTGCTCCACCAGGCCTATCTCGGCGACGGCCCCCAGAAGGCGTTCGGGGTGCCCAGCGCCAGCAATGACTGGATACTGGCACTGGATGCCGATGAACGGCTCGACGAGGATGCGATACGTTGCATCCGCGAGCTATCGCTGGCGGACCCCACCGTGGCCTACAGTTTTCGCCGACGCAACTTCTGCGGCCGGCACTGGATCAAGGCGGCGGGTTTCTACCCGGATCGAGTCGTCAGACTCTACAATCGGACCACCTCGGGCTACCTTCCCAAGAAGGCCCACTCCTCGGTCCAGGCGCCGCGCACGGAACATACCACCGCCCATATCCGCCACTTCACCTACGACAGCCTGTCCCACTGGATTCAACGTATCGACCAGCTCTCCACCCGTGATGCCTGGGCCATGAAGGAGCGTGGGGTGGGTCCCTCGGCGATACGCCCAGCCCTGCACGCCCTCAGTGCGGCACTTCGCAAGCTCGTACTCAAGGGCGGCATCCTGCAGGGGGCGGATGGCATTACCGTGGCCATGACCACGGCCTTTCATGCCTACATGAAGTACGCCAAGCTTAACGAACTGTACGAGGAGGCCAGCCCTCACGATCAAGGGTAATCTGCCTTGTCGCGGATTCACCGTGCTTGTCCTCTGTTACGCTGTCCGCACCAATACCAACGGAAGTGACCATGCCCCGCCCAGGCTCCCTAGCCCCCCTCCGCCACCCCCGCTGGTGGGCCTTGCTTACCATCGGGCTCTGCCTTGGCTATGCCATCGTCACCGTGGCGGTGCTGCCGGCGTGGAGCCTGGTGCCCATCGCCGGGGCCTGGCTGGGGCTCGCCTGGCTGCTGCGCTGGGGCGAGCCCGCAAGCCCTAGGCCGCCGAAAAGGATCTGGCCCTGGTCACTCTTGCCGCTGTGCCTGTGGGGGGTCTACGTCTACCTGGCGGAGAGCTTCGGCATCGTCGAGATCGGGGCGATCTTCTTCCACCTGCAGGCCGGCATCTCCGACCATGGCGGCAGCGGCCGCCTGCTGGCCGCGGCGCTCTATACCCTGACGATGCTGGCGCTGCTGGCCGCCTTCACCTGGCTGGCGCGCCACGACCACCGCTGGCGCCTCGCGGATCGGCTGCTGGCACTGGTGCTGATCGCCAGCAACCCGCTGTTCTACAGCATGGGGCAGCGCAGCGCTGCCATCGTCACCGACGACGGGGCCTGGCTGGACCGCCGCTACGTGGCCCCCACGGTCGAACAGGCGCCGGCGGACCCTCCCAACCTGCTGCTGCTCTACCTGGAGAGCATCGAGCGTACCTATGCCGATCGCGAACGCTTCGGTGATGCCTATGCCTTCCTCGACGCCCTGGGCCGGCGCGGCCATGTCTTCGAGGGGGTGCGCCAGCTGGAGAATACCGGCTGGACCATGGCCGGCATGATCGCCAGCCAGTGTGGTACCCCGCTGATGCCGGCGGGGCTGCTCCACGACAACCAGTTCGAACCACTCGGCCGCGTGGTGCCGGGGATCCGCTGCCTGGGCGACGTGCTGGCGGCCCAGGGCTATCGCCTCAGCTTCCTGGGCGGCGCCAGCACCGACTTCGCCGGCAAGGGGATCTTCTACCAGGACCACGGCTTCGACCGGATCCTGGGCCGGGCGGAGCTCGAGCCCCGCCTCGAGGACCCGGAGTACCTCAACGACTGGGGGCTCTTCGATGACAGCCTCTACGACTTTACCGTCGAGGAGATCCGCCGCCTGGAGGAGGAGGGCGAGGGGCCCTGGGGGGTGGTCAACCTGAGCCTGGCCGGGCATGCCCCCAACGGCTACCCGGCAAGAGCCTGCCTGGAGCGCCAGGGCGAGTTCGACGGCGAGGATATCCTCTACTCGGTGGAGTGTTCGGCCTGGCTCGCCTTCGACCTGATCGACCGGCTCGAGCGCGAGGGGCTGCTGGAGAACACCCTGGTGGTGATCGCCAGCGACCACCTGACCATGCGTGTCTCCGCTTGGGAGCAGCTGATCGCCGGCGAGCGCGACAACACCTTCATGCTGCTGGGCGAAGGCATCGAGGCGGGCCAGCGCACCCGGCGGCAGGCCGCCACCATCGACCTCTTCCCGACCCTCCTCGAGGCGATGGGCTTCACCCTCGAGGATGGCCAGGCCGGGCTGGGGGTCTCGCTGCTGGGCGAGGCGCCCACCCTGGTGGAGCGGCATGGCCTGGCCGACCTGGCGGCGCGCATGCACGAGGAGACGGCGCTGCAGCAGCGGCTGTGGGAGGGGCTGGTACCGAAAGGCCGCCGTGAGGAGGCCGCCGAGGCGCCGACACAGGTGGTGGAGACCCCGGAGGACAGCGCCGACGAGGCGCGCCCGGTCATGCAGTGAGGGGCGTCAGGTCGAGGCGATGGTGTCCCGCGCCGCGAGGATGGCCCGCTGCAGCCGCTCCGGCGCCATCTCGGTGAGGCAGCGGGTATGGCCCAAAGGACAGGTGCGCTGGAAGCAGGGCGAGCACGCCACGGCCAGGTAGTGGATCTGGGCGTTGTCGGTCAGGGGCGGCGTGTAGGCTGGCGAGGAGGAGCCGTAGATCGCCTGCACCCGGGTGCCCACCGCCGCCGCCACGTGCATCAGGCCGGAGTCGTTGGTGACCACCTGCTGGCAATCCGCCAGCAGGTCCACGGCATCGGCCAGGCGTGTCTTGCCGCACAGGTTGTGCACGCCGGAAAGCCCCGCGGCGATGGCATCGCCCGCCTCGGCATCCTTGGGCCCCCCCAGCACCCGCACCTCGAAGCCATCGGCCACCAGGGCCGCGGCCAGGGAGTGGAAGTGCTCCAACGGCCACTGCTTGGCCGGTCCGTACTCGGCCCCGGGCATCATGCCGATGGCCGGCCCCGGGGAGAGGCCTAGCCGCTCACGCAGCTCGGCCTGATTGCCGGCATCCACCTCGAGCCTGGGCTGGGGAATCGCGAAGTGCCCCGTGGCCGCCTCATCGGCGGGCAGGCCCAGGGAGACGAAACGCTTCACCGTCTGGTCGAGTACCCCCTTGTCGAGGCGGCGACGCTCGTTGAGCAGCGCATAGCGCTGTTCGCCGTGGAAACCGACCCGGTGCGGGATTCCCGCCAGGAAGGGCACCAGCGCCGACTTCCAGGAGCGCGGCAGGACGACGGCGCGGTCGAAGCGCCCGCGCAGCGAGCGGGCCACGGCGCGCCGCGTCGCCCAGCCGAACTGGCCGTGCTTGACGTCCAGGGCGATCGCCTCATCCACCTCCGGCATGCGCTCGAGAATCGGCAGCGACCAGCCGGGCGCCAGCACCGCCAGGGTGCAACCGGGATGGCGCGCCTTGAGCGTCAGCAGCAGGCTCTGGGCCATCACCATGTCGCCGACCCAGGAGGGACCGACCACCAGGATGCGTTGGCCCGTTGGGGCCCCTGCCTCAGCCATTCAGCCACTCCAGGTAGTCACGCACGCCCTCGGCGACGGTGCGGAACTCGCGGTCGTAGCCCGCCTCGCGCAGGCGCGAGATGTCGGCCCGGGTATAGCTCTGGTAGCGGCCCTTGAGCTCCTCGGGGAAGTCGATGTACTCGATGGCGCCGCGGCCGTAGTAGTCGATCACCGCCTCGCCGATCGCCTTGAAGGGCTCGGCGCGGCCGCTGCCCAGGTTGAAGATGCCCGAGGCCTCGGGATGGTCGAGGAACCACAGGTTGACGTCCACCACGTCGCCCACGTAGACGAAGTCGCGGCTCTGCATGCCCGCCTCATAGCCGTCCCAGGCGCCGAACAGCCGCACGTCCTGGCCGGCGCTGATCTGGGTATGGTGGTGGAAGGCGACACTGGCCATCTTGCCCTTGTGCTGCTCTCGGGGGCCGTAGACGTTGAAGTAGCGGAACCCCACCACCTGGCTCGAGAACTCATCCCAGCGGGCACGCACGTACTGGTCGAACAGCAGCTTGGAGTAGCCGTAGACGTTGAGCGGTTTCTCGTGCTCGGGCGCCTCCACGAACACCTCGCTGCCGCCGTAGGTGGCCGCCGAGGAGGCGTAGAGGAAGGGGATGCCCCGCCGCTGGCAGAAATGCAGCAGCACCTTGGAGTACTCGAAGTTGTTGTCGAGCATGAAACGGCCGTCCCACTCGGTGGTGTCCGAGCAGGCCCCCTCGTGGAAGATCGCCTCGATCTCGGGCAGCTGGGCGGGCTCGCCGCGCAGTTCCGCCTCCACCCGACGGCGGAAGTCGGCCTTGTCCAGGTAGTCACCGAGGGTGCAGTCGGCCAGGTTGACGAACTTGGTGCCATCCACCAGGTCGTCGACGACCATCACGTCCCGGTGGCCGCGCTGGTTGAGGGCCTTGACCAGATTCGAGCCGATGAAGCCGGCCCCGCCTGTCACTACGATCATGGGAGATTCCTCTGTCTCGGGGCGTGCGCCTATAACCGATCTTCCGGTGATTGTATACTTGACGCCCTGTGAATTCATGGCCAACGGTGCTTTCTCCAATGACTCTCTCGGCAACCCCGTCGAGCGCCGACGCGATACCGCCGTCGACCTCGACTCCCGACGTCTCGACCTTTCAGGGGCTGATCCTGGCCCTGCAGCAGTACTGGGCCGAACAGGGCTGCGTGGTGCTGCAGCCGCTGGACATGGAGGTCGGCGCCGGCACCTTCCATCCGGCCACCTTCCTGCGCTCCATCGGTCCCGAGACCTGGAACTCCGCCTACGTGCAGCCCTCCCGCCGGCCCACCGACGGCCGCTACGGCGAGAACCCCAACCGCCTGCAGCACTACTACCAGTTCCAGGTGGTGATGAAGCCCTCTCCCGCCAACTTCCAGGAGCTCTACCTGGGCTCGCTCCGTCACCTCGGCCTGGATCCGCTCGTCCACGACATCCGCTTCGTCGAGGACAACTGGGAGTCCCCCACCCTGGGTGCCTGGGGGCTGGGATGGGAGATCTGGCTCAACGGCATGGAGGTGACACAGTTCACCTACTTCCAGCAGGCCGGGGGTATCGAGTGCTACCCGGTCACCGGCGAGCTGACCTACGGCCTCGAGCGCATCGCCATGTACCTGCAGGACGTGGACAGCGTCTATGACCTGGTGTGGACCATCGCCCCCGACGGCTCCAGGGTCACCTACGGTGACGTCTACCTGCAGAACGAGCGCGAACAGTCCGCCTACAACTTCGAGCATGCCGACGTGGACTTCCTGTTCGGCGCCTTCGACCAGCAGGAACGCGACTGCGCGCGGCTGCTCGCCGCCAACCTGCCGCTGCCCGCCTACGAGCAGGTGCTCAAGGCCTCCCACACCTTCAACCTGCTCGACGCCCGCCACGCCATCTCGGTGACCGAGCGTCAGCGCTATATCCTGCGCGTGCGCACCATGGCCCGGGACGTGGCCCACGCCTACTACGACTCCCGCAAGGCCGCCGGCTTCCCGCTGGCCCCCGAGGCCCTGCGGAAGGAACTGCTTGCCGACGAGGGAGACGCTTGAGCATGGCTGCCACTACCCTACTGGTCGAACTGGGCGTCGAGGAGCTTCCTCCCGCCGCCATCGATACCCTCTCCGACGCCCTCGCCGATGGCCTGCGTCGCGGCCTGGACGAGGCCGAGGTCAGCCATGGCGCGGTCCGCGCCTACGCCACGCCACGCCGCCTGGCGGTGCGCATCGAGGCACTGGCCGACAAGCAGCCCGACCGCGAGGTCGAGAAGCGCGGTCCCGCCCTGGCGGCGGCCTTCAAGGATGGCCAGCCGACCCGGGCCGCCGAAGGCTTCGCGCGCTCCTGCGGCGTCGGCGTGGAGGACCTGATCCATCTGGAGACGGATAAGGGCACCTGGCTGGGCTATCGCGAGCAGCAGCAGGGGGAGGCTACCGCCGCCCTGCTGCCCGGCATCCTGCACAAGGCGATCGCCGGCCTGCCGGTGCCCAAGAACATGCGCTGGGGTGCCTCGCGGGTCGAGTTCTCGCGCCCTGCCCACTGGCTGGTGGTGCTGCATGGCGACCAGGTGATCGAGGCCGAGGCGCTAGGCCTCACCTCCGGGCGGACCACCTACGGGCATCGCTTCCACGCCCCGGGGGCCATCGAGCTGGCCCATGCCGATGACTACCTCGACGCCCTGGAACAGGCCTGGGTGCTGGCCGACCGCGACCGCCGCCGCGAGCGTATCCGCGAGCAGGTGCTGGCCGAGGCCGAGGTGCAGGAGGCCGAGGCCGTGATCGACGAGGAGCTGCTGGTAGAGGTCAGCGGCCTGGTGGAGTGGCCCGTGGCCCTCACCGGCAGCTTCGACGAGCGCTTCCTCGAGGTGCCCGCCGAGTGCCTGATCTCCTCCATGAAGGCCAACCAGAAGTACTTCCACCTGCTGGGCAACGACGGCCGCCTCAAGCCGCTGTTCATCACCATCGCCAACATCGACAGCGCCGAGCCCCAGCGGGTCATCGAAGGCAACGAGAAGGTGATCCGTCCGCGCCTCGCCGATGCCGCCTTCTTCTACGACACTGACCGCAAGCGCACCCTGGCCTCGCGCAGCGATGAGCTCGCCGGCGTGGTGTTCCAGAAGCAGCTCGGCACCCTGGCCGACAAGGCCCACCGCAGCGCCGCCGTCGCCGCCTTCATCGCCGGCCAGATCGGTGGCGAGGTGGGCCACGCGCGGCGTGCCGCGGAGCTGGCCAAGTGCGACCTGGTCACCGAGATGGTGCTCGAGTTCCCCGAGCTCCAGGGCACCATGGGCCGTTACTACGCCACCCAGGATGGTGAGCCCGCCGAGGTCGCCCAGGCCATGGAGGAACAGTACCTGCCGCGCTTCGCCGGTGATGCCATCCCTCGCAGCGTCACCGGCCAGGCGCTGGCGCTGGCGGACCGCCTCGATACCCTGACCGGCATCTTCGGCATCGGCCAGCGCCCCACCGGCACCAAGGACCCCTTCGCCCTGCGCCGGGCAGCCATCGGCGTGCTCAACATCCTGATCAAGGGCGAGCGTGACCTCGACCTGCGCGAGCTCCTGGAGCTGGCCGCCGCCCAGCACCAGGAGCTTCCCTACGCCGAGAGCCTGGTGGAGGAGGTGCTGACCTACATGCTCGACCGATTCCGCGCCTGGGGGCAGGACGAGGGTATCTCCGCCGAGGCCTACCTGGCGGTCCGTTCACGCCCGGTCACCCGGCCGCTGGACTTCGCTCGGCGACTGCGTGCCGTGCAGGCCTTCGCCGGTCGCGAGGAAGCCGCCGCCCTGGCCGCCGCCAACAAGCGGGTCTCCAACATCCTCGCCAAGCAGGCCGACGAGATCGGCAGCGCCGTCGACGCCACGCTGCTGCAGGAAGGCGCCGAGCAGGCACTGCATGACGCCTTGAAGGCGCAGCGCGAGGTGGTCACGCCGCTGTTCGCCCAGGCGCGCTACCAGGAGGCCCTGGATGCCCTGGCCGCGCTGCGCGAGCCGGTGGATACCTTCTTCGACGAGGTCATGGTGATGGCCGACGACGCGGCCGTGCGCAGCAACCGCCTGGCGCTGCTGGCCGAGCTTCGCGCCCTCTTCCTCGAGGTCGCCGATATCGCCCAGCTGCCCCAGTAACACCTGGGCACTACTCGAGGCCGGCAGCCACCACTGCCGGCCTTTTTCATGCCTGGAAGATGTTCCACATGAAACATGCCATCTACCGCTCCTAGCCCCTGGCCAGTAGGCGGCCGCAATGTTTCACGTGGAACACACGCGCCCAGCCCTCAGGGTATCCAGATACCCAACCGCCTATCCTTCGGCGACTTATCCGGCCGAAGCTTCATTCGTCACCTCTTTCCCCGCCCTTGGCAGGCGATGTTCCACGTGAAACACTGCCTCCCCGACACGACCCAGGAGAGCACAGCACGATGCCTTCCCCCTCCCCCGAGCGGCTGGTGATCCTCGACCGCGACGGCGTGATCAACCAGGATTCCGACGCCTACGTGAAGTCCCTCGACGAGTGGCTCCCCTACCCCGGGGCCATCGACGCCATCGCCCACCTGAGCCGCGCCGGGTGGGCAGTGGCTGTCGCCACCAATCAGTCCGGGATCGCGAGGGGCTACTACGACGAGACGACCCTGGCCGCGATGCATGACGAGCTTGAGCGGCTGGTCAGCGAAGCTGGCGGTGAGATCGCCCATATCGCCTACTGCCCCCACGGACCCGACGACGGCTGCGACTGTCGCAAGCCGCTTCCCGGGCTGCTGGAGCAGATCCGCACGGCACTCGGCATGACAGGCCTGGCGGGAAGCTGGATGGTCGGTGACAGCCTGCGTGACCTTCAGGCGGGCGACGCCATGGGCTGCCGGCGGGTGCTGCTGCGTAGCGGCAAGGGAGAAAGGACACTGGCCAAGCACCCCGAGCTGCTGGCGGAAGGCAGCGAAACACGGGTCTTCCCCGACCTGGCCGCCTTCGTCGACTGGCTGCTGGCGCGCCAGCGATAGCGACACAAGGCGCAAGGCGCAACAGGAAGATTTAGGTCATGTGCCAGACCAAGTAAAAGCCCGCCATCGATTTCGATGGCGGGCTTTTGCTTGGCGCTTGGCGTTCAGGAATGTTCCACGTGAAACAGCGCGTCAGACGTCGAGATTGGCGACCAGGGCATTGCGTTCGATGAAGTCGCGACGCGGTTCGACCTCGTCCCCCATCAGGGTATTGAACATCATGTCGGCCGCCACGGCATCCTCGATGGAGACCCGCAGCATGCGACGCGTCTCGGGGTTCATGGTGGTCTCCCAGAGCTGCTCCGGGTTCATCTCCCCGAGACCCTTGTAGCGCTGGATGGAGAGCCCGCGCTGCGCCTCGCTCATCAACCACTCCAGGGCGTCGTAGAAGCTCGCCACGGGGCGCTGGCGCTCGCCGCGGGCGATATAGGCGCCCTCCTCCAGCAGGCCATCCAGGGTCTCGCCCAGCCCGGTCATGGCGCGATAGTCGGCGCTGGTAAAGAAGTCCAGACCCCAGACGTAATCGGTGGTGACGCCATGGGCGGCCAGGGTGACCGCGGGCAGGTAGAGGCCACGCTCGTCGTCCGCCTCGATGCGGAAGGTGTAGCGCGGGCCACCCTCGTAGGCCACCAGGGCGTCCATCTCCGTCTGCAGCTGCTCGATCCAGTTCTGCATGGTGACGCGATCGCGCAGGCTCTCTTCGCCCTCGAGGCGCGCCGCATGAACGACCTTGCGCAGCACCTCGTTGGGATAGACGCGCGACAGGCGGTCGATGCGGCGCATCACGTCGCGGTACTGCTCCACCAGGGTTTCCAGCTGGGAACCGCTGATCGCCGGGGCATCGGCATTGACGTAGAGGCGAGCCCCGTCCAGCGCACTGCTGGTCAGGTAGTCGGTCATCGCCTGCTCGTCCTTGAGGTAGAGCTCCTGCTTGCCGCGCTTCACCTTGTAGAGTGGCGGCTGGGCGATGAACACATGGCCACGTTCGATCAGCTGCGACATCTGGCGGAAGAAGAAGGTCAGCAGCAGGGTACGGATGTGGGAGCCATCCACATCGGCGTCGGTCATGATGATGATGGAGTGGTAGCGCAGCTTGTCGGGGTTGAACTCCTCGCGTCCGATGCCGCAGCCCAGGGCGGTGATCAGGGTGCCCACCTCCGCCGAGGAGAGCATCTTGTCGAAGCGCGCCTTCTCCACGTTGAGGATCTTGCCCTTGAGGGGCAGGATCGCCTGGGTGCGGCGGTCACGGCCCTGCTTGGCGCTGCCGCCGGCGGAGTCACCCTCGACCAGGAAGAGCTCGGAGAGGCTGGGATCCTTCTCCTGGCAGTCGGCCAGCTTGCCCGGCAGGCCGGCGATGTCCAGCGCTCCCTTGCGACGGGTCATGTCCCGCGCCTTGCGCGCCGCCTCCCGGGCCCGGGCGGCGTCGAGCATCTTGTTGACGATGGCCTTGGCCTCGTTGGGCTTCTCGACCAGATACTCGGCGAACAGCCGCCCCATCTCCTGCTCCACCGCGGTCTTCACCTCGGAGGAGACCAGCTTGTCCTTGGTCTGGGAGGAGAACTTGGGGTCGGGCACCTTGACCGAGACGATCGCGGTAAGCCCCTCGCGGGCGTCGTCGCCGGAGGTATTGATCTTGGCCTTCTTGAGCAGCCCCTCCGCCTCGATATAGCCGTTCAGGGTGCGCGTGAGCGCCGCCCGGAACCCCGCCAGGTGAGTGCCGCCGTCACGCTGCGGGATGTTGTTGGTGTAGCAGAAGATGTTCTCGTTGAAGGAGTCGCTCCACTGCATCGCCACCTCTACCCCGACGCCATCCTCACGCTCGGCGTTGAAGTGGAACACCGGGTTGAGCACCGTCTTGTTGGTGTTGAGGTGGTCGACGAAGGCCTTCAGGCCGCCCTCATAGTGGAACAGCTCCTCCTTGCCGCTGCGCTCGTCGATCAGGCGGATCGCCACGCCGGAATTGAGGAAGGAGAGCTCGCGCAGGCGCTTGGCCAGGATATCGTAGTGGAACTCGATATTGGCGAAGGTCTCCTGGGAAGGACGGAAGTGCACCCGGGTTCCCGAGTTCTCGGTCCTGCCGACCACCGACAACGGCGCCTGGGGCACGCCGTGACGGTAGAGCTGCTCGTGCACCTCGCCGGCGCGCCAGATGGTCAGGCGGAGCTCCTCGGAGAGGGCGTTGACCACCGAGACACCGACCCCGTGCAGGCCGCCCGAGACCTTGTAGGAGTTGTCGTCGAACTTGCCCCCGGCATGCAGCACCGTCATGATCACCTCGGCGGCGGAGACGCCCTCCTCCGGGTGGATGTCGGTGGGGATACCGCGGCCGTTGTCGCTCACCGTCACCGACTCGTCGGGATGGATCACCACGCGGATCTCGCTGCAGTAGCCGGCGAGGGCCTCGTCGATGGAGTTGTCCACCAGCTCGAACACCATGTGGTGCAGGCCCGTGCCGTCATCGGTGTCGCCGATATACATGCCAGGACGCTTGCGCACGGCGTCCAGCCCCTTGAGGACCTTGATGCTCGATGAGTCGTAGGCCTGTTCGCTCATTGACTGCTCCGTCATGAAATCTTTCGTTCCCGTGGCAGCAGCTCACCGCTTCCGGCCGCCGAACGTTTCACGTGAAACATCGCCAGCGGGGTATCGGCCCGCCACAAATCCGCCAGGGCATCGGGCTCGATGCTGGTGATGAACACCTGGCAGCGCATATTTTCCAGCCAGCGGCAGAAGAGCCGTCGATGCGGGGCATCAAGCTCCGCCGGCAGGTCGTCGATCAGGTAGACGCAGCGTCGCCCCGTGCTCGCCTCCAGTAGCCGTCCCTGGGCCAGCTTCATGGCGCTGACCACCAGCTTCTGCTGCCCACGCGACAGCACCTCGATGGCGGGGCGCTTGCCGAGGCGAATGGCCAGATCGGCCCGCTGTGGCCCCTGCTGGGTAAAGCCCATCTGGCGATCGACATCGCGTCCCTGGCGAAGCACCTCGGCGAGGCTTCGTCGCCGGTCCCAGCCCCGCGTGTAGCGTAGCCGTAGCCCCTCCAGGGGAAGCAGCCCGGCCAGGGTCTCCTCGAACACCGGCAGGAAGGCCTCGACCCAGGCGCCACGCATGGCGTCGATGCGCTCGCTCCAGTGCACCAGCTCGTGTTCCCAGGCCGTCAGGGAAGCATCGGACATTCTACCATGCCTGAGCAGGGCGTTCCGATGTTTCAGTGCCCGCCGGGCCCGCTGCCAGGCCTCGAGGAAGTCCTGTTTCACGTGAAACACTCCCCAGTCGAGGAACTCGCGCCGCCCGGCAGGTGACCCCTCCAGCAAGCGGAAGGCGTCGGGGTTGATCAGCTGCAGGGGGAGGGTCTCTACCAGGCTGGCGAGACGAGCGACCCGCTCCCCGGCGAGGCGGATCTCCAGCTCGTCCTCGCTGCGCCGACGCCGCACCCCGAAGGGGATCGGCGGGTCGCCCCCCAGCCGCCCATGCACCAGCAGCTCATCACCCTCGTGGGCGATGACGTGGCGCATGTTACGGGTGCGGAAGGAGCGTCCCATGCCCAGGATATGGATCCCCTCCAGCAAGCTGGTCTTGCCGCTGCCGTTCTCGCCGGTGATCAGGTTTACCCGGGATACCGGTTCAAAATCAACAGGTTGAAGATTTCTCAGGCCGTGGAGAACGAGGCGATCGAGGGGCATGGGGGCACGGCAGGCAGGGGGCGGCCCGACCGGGCCGCTCGGGAATGGGTCACAGGCGCATGGGCATGACGACGTAGAGGGCATCGCCGCCGCCAGGCTCCTCCATCAGCGCGCTGCTGTTGGAGTCCGCCAGGGTCATCTGCACGCGATCCTCGTCCAGGGCATTGAGCACATCGACCAGATAGCCGACGTTGAAGCCGATCTCCAGGGGGCCGCCGCTGTACTCGATGGCGATGTTCTCCTCGGCCTCCTCCTGCTCCGGGTTGTTGGCCATCACCCGCAGGTTGCCCTCCTCGAGGTTGAGGCGCACGCCGCGGTACTTCTCGTTGGAGAGGATGGCGGTGCGCGAGAGCACCTGGCGCAGCTTGGCGCGGTCGGCGATGAACACCTTGTCACCACCCCGGGGCACCACCCGCTCATAGTCGGGGAACTTGCCGTCGACCAGCTTGGAGGTGAAGGTGAAGTCGCCGGTGTGGGCCCGGATATGGCTGGCACCCAGGGTCAGGCTGACCGGGTCCTCGCCGTCGTCCAGCAGACGCACCAGCTCCAGGATCCCCTTGCGCGGCACGATCAGCTTCTGGGGCGTCTCCATGCGCAGCTCCGCCGGGCGCGAGCAGACCGCCAGCCGGTGGCCGTCGGTGGCCACGGCGCGGATCAGGTTGTCGCGCATCTCCAGCAGCATGCCGTTGAGGTAGTAGCGCACGTCCTGCTGCGCCATGGCAAAGGAGGTGGCGTCGATCAGCTGCTTGAGCACGCCACGCGGGAGGCTGAGCTCGACGCTGCCCGGGCTCTCCTCGACGCTGGGGAACTCCGCCACCGGCAGGGTGGAGAGCGTGAAGCGCGAGCGCCCGCTGCGCAGCACCGCCCTGCCCTCCTCGAGGGAGAACTGGAGCTCGGCCTGGTCGGGCAGCGACTTGCAGATGTCCATCAGCTTGCGGGCCGGCACGGTGACGCTACCCGGCTCATCCACCCGGCTGGCCACGGTGCGTCCGATCAGCTCCACTTCCAGGTCGGTCCCGGTCAGGGCGAGCTCTTCCTGGCCCACCTGGATCAGCACGTTGGAGAGCACAGGCAGCGTCTGGCGGCGCTCCACCACGCCGGCGACCAGCGTCAGCGGCCGCAGCAGCGCCTCGCGGGAGATGGAAAATTTCATGACGGCTCCACGTCTTGTCCTGAAGGGTTGCAGCCGGCGGGCCCGGCCGAAAGCATGGGACCATTAAACCACAAGCCGGCGATGTCTCGGAGGCGGCCGTGCTCAGCTGGTCAGCAGCCGCAGCAGGTTCTTGTAGTCCTCGCGGATGTCGGCGTTCTCCTCCTGCAGCTGCTGCACCTTGCGGCAGGCGTGAAGCACCGTGGTGTGGTCGCGGCCACCGAAGGCGTCACCGATCTCCGGCAGGCTGTGGTTGGTGAGTTCCTTGGCCAGGGCCATGGCCACCTGGCGCGGACGGGCCACGGAGCGCGAGCGGCGCTTGGAGAGCAGGTCCGCCAGCTTGATCTTGTAGTACTCGGCCACGGTGCGCTGGATGTTGTCGACCCCCACCTGCTTGTCCTGCAGGGCCAACAGGTCCTTGAGCGACTCGCGGATGAAGTCCTGGGTGATCGGCTTGCCCATGAAGTGGGAGTCGGCGATCACCTTCTTCAGGGCCCCCTCCAGCTCGCGCACGTTGGAGCGGATCTTCTGGGCGATGAAGAAGGCGGCGTCGTGGGGCAGGTCGACCTTGGCCTGGTCGGCCTTCTTCATCAGGATCGCCACCCGGGTCTCCAGCTCGGGCGGCTCGATGGCCACCGTCAAGCCCCAGCCGAAGCGCGACTTGAGGCGCTCCTCCACGCCGCTGATCTCCTTGGGGTAGCGGTCGGAGGTCAGGATCATCTGCTGCCCGCCCTCGAGCAGGGCATTGAAGGTGTGGAAGAACTCCTCCTGGGAGCGCTCCTTGCCGGCGAAGAACTGGATATCGTCGATCAGCAGGGCATCGACGCTGCGGTAGAAGCGCTTGAAGTCGTTGATGGCGTTGAGCTGCAGCGCCTTGACCATGTCGGCCACGAAGCGCTCGGAGTGCAGGTAGACCACCCGGGCGTTCTCTCGACGTCCGGCCAGGGCATTGCCCACCGCATGCATCAGGTGGGTCTTGCCCAGGCCGACCCCGCCGTAGAGGAACAGCGGGTTGTAGGCACCACCGGGATTCTCCGACACCTGCCGCGAGGCGGCCCGGGCCAGCTGGTTGGACTTGCCCTCCACGAAGGTCTCGAAGGTGAAGTTGGGGTTGAGGCCGCTGTTGTGCTTCAGGCTGCCCTCCACCTGAACCTGGCGCTCGCCGCCGGGCCGCCGGGGCGCTTCCTCCTCCTGGCGAGAGATCTCCTTCTCGTCGGCCACGTCTCCCCGCGGCGGCGTGTGCACCGCGGGTGCCGCCGGACGCCGCGGCGCGGCCGATACCGGATTGCCCAGCTCTCGCGGCTGCGGGCGCGGTGCGCTGCGGCGACTGCCGACACTCAGCACCACCTTGGGGGGACGGGCCGGCGATAGCTCGCGCAGCAGCTCGGCGATCCGCTTGGCGTACTTGTCGCTGACCCAGTCGCGCACGAAGCGGTTGGGCGCCAGCAGGCACAGCTCACCCGCCTCGCCCTCCTCGGCCTGGAGGGGGCGAACCCAGGTATTGAACTGCTGGGAGCTCAACTCGTCCTGCAGGGTATCCAGACACTGTTGCCAGAGAGCCAGCGACACGCGACCTCACCATGGTTGTGGAGAAAAGGGCCGAACATTGTATCGCCCAGCGCCACTGTTATCCACACCCCGCCAACCCCTGCACCAGGCTGTGGAAAACAGGCCGACCGCCTGGCGACAGCCTAGCAGCCTGTCGGACTT
>NZ_AXCA01000042.1:0-7311 GCF_000475415.1 Halomonas sp. PBN3
AGGTGGCTTGGCACGGCCCCGGTGCACTACTTCACGGTGCTTGCGCATCACCCGGTAGAACAACGAGGGTGACGCCAGGTAGCGCTGCTCCTCATCGAACAAGCGCACCACGATCTGCTCTGGCGGCAGGCTGGCGTACTCGGGGCGGTGGCACACGTCGAGAATCTCCTGCTCTTCGGCCGGTGTCAGCGCGTTAGCCGGCACCGGCCGGTCGACCAAAGGGCGCCGGTCCTCGTGCAGCTCCCCGCCGCGCGTCCAGCGCTGGTACGTCCTGGCGGTGATGCCCAGCTCGCGGCAGGCGGCCTCCAGGCGGGCCCCTTGGGACCGGGCTTCTTCGATCAGCGCGATGGCGCGTTGGCGATCTGGGGTGCTGATCATGCGTCCTCGTCCCCCCAGATCGCCCTCGCTTTTTTTCTGAGGGCCAGTAACGCTGCGGTTTCTGCCAGGGCCTCGTTCTTGCGGGCGAGCTCCTTCTCCAGGAATTTGATGCGTTTACGCTGCTGCCTGGCCTCGTCGGCCTCACGTTGGCGTTCCGAGTGGGAGAGGCTGGCGGCCTGCTCGCAGTCGTGACGCCAACGCTCCAGCTGCTCGGGATAAATCCCTCGGCGGCGGCAGTATTCCGCAGTTTCCTGGGCGTTCATCGAGGCGGTCTCGATCACGGCGCTGAACTTCTCCTTGGACGACCAGCCATCGGCGCCCTTGCCCAGAGTATCCGGCAGGCAACGCCCCTCGGCGCGGGCTTCCTTGCGCCACTTGTAGACGGTGCCCAGCGAGATCCCCTCCTGCTCCGCGATCACCTGCGGGGAGAGGTTGTGGGGAGGCAGCAGCTTAGTCACTACGGCTTGCCGGCGCTCCTCGGAGTAACGAGGCATGAGTGTCTCCTTTCGCCCCCTGGTCGGTTTATAAGAACAGGGTATCAGAGGGCACGACACTCATCCTGACACTGGGGGTCGGCGAGTACCGGGTGCCCACTGCGCTGTGGGACTGCATGAGCCGCTATGCCTGCTGGCTGGAGCCCGCGATCACGCATGGGTGGGTGCAGCTTATGCAGGACTACAACCCGCAGGCCGATGTAGGTCTGCTACACCGGGCGCTAACCTGGCCGGAGAGCCGGCGTGAAACGCACAAGGTTCGCCGACTGATCGCCAGGCACCTGATCCGGCCGGCACCGCTGCACTGCGTGTGGTCCCACCAGGATCTGCACCGCCACCATTACGCGGTGGACCACTGCTTTCCGTGGTCTCGCTGGCAGAACAACGATCTCTGGAATCTGCTCCCAACCACCGAGCGAGCCAACGCCGCTAAGTCCGACCGCCTGCCCGCTGCTGCACTAATGGAGCATGCCAGGCAGGACATCCTGGCCTGGTGGGAGATCCTGGACGCAGAACCGGCGGTCTCAACACCTACATGCAGAAGGAACAGCAGCTCAAGCAGCTGCAGGACGAGCTCGACAAGCTGAAGTACGACGACTGCCTAAAGACCGAGCTAGATTTCAAGAATCACCTCGAAGACCTGATGCGCGAGTTCGACAAGTCAGCCGCTGACGTCATCAAGCTTCTGGATCCAACGCATACCGCTGACAAGAGCTCCAGCAGCGCCAAGAGCACCGGCCGCGCCAAGCGCAAGCTGAAGATCTACAAGAACCCGAACACTGGCGAAGTCGTCGAGACCCGCGGCGGCAACCAGAAGACGCTGAAGGCGTGGAAGGAGGAGTACGGTGCCGAGACCGTGGAAGGGTGGCTGGTGAGGACGGAGAACTGACGACTGAGAACACGAGTAGAATTTCTAGATGGAAACAATTAAACAAGACATCTTTTATAAAACAAGCCTAGAAGCCAATATCATTTCTCCTTAGAACAAACATACAAGAAAGCTTCAAAGCCCATTACTCCATCTAAAAATTATCTAGTGGAGCAATGGGCTGAAAACAATACGCTTTGTTTATGTGGCTACAATTAATTAGCCGCTGTAACTACCAATTCTAGCAACACGTCTTCTCCAAGGTCTGCCACCCCTAAAGTCGCTCTGGCAGGCAGGTTTTCGGGACCAAACCACTGGACCCAGACGTCGTTCATCCCTTTCTTTAGCGACAAGTCAGAAACATAAGCAGTAGCCGAGACAATACACTCCTTTTTAGTTCCGGATTCAGCAAGATAATTTTCCAGCTTGTCCAATACCTGCTGAGTCTGCCCTGCCATATCCAAGCTGAGATCATCTGCGATGATGCCACCAAAGAACACAAAACCATTGGCTTCAACTGCACGATGCATAATTGGGGTAGGGATACTGCGCTTGATCATGACTAACTCCTTTGATTGCCTGACTTCAGGCGTGGTGTCACTCTTTTCGGCATGCCGAAAAATGAGCAAGATGTATAATGCGGAATAGCAGTAGATCAGATTGAGGAGTGATTACCATTGAAACGTGTAATCGAAAATGGCTCAATCGGGTAGGACGGCTCGCGCCCCATAGCTAGGTCAGCCACGATTTCCCCAGTAATGGGACTCAGCTGAAAACCATGGGCCGAGAAGCCGAAGGCATGAATAACGTTCTCGGATGTACTGCTCGAGCCCAACACTGGGATTTGGTCTGGCATAACGGCTTCCATCCCTGCCCAGGTACGGACAATGCGCGCCTCATTCATAAAGGGGAACAGGCTCAACACAGTGTCTGCATTTTCTGCCAAGCCACCAAGGCTGGTCTCGGCAACCTGACGGTGTGAATCGACTTCCCCACGAATTCCTCCGCCGATCATCACGGTACCATTCTCAAACTGTTTAAAGGAAAGTAACCTGGAGGTAGCCCCAATAACCGGACCGAGAAATGGTTTCATTCGCTCAGTAATCATCAACATCGGCGCCTCCGCTGCGAGAGGCACTGGCTCACCCAGCCATTGACAAAAAGTTCCCGCCCAAGCACCAGCACAATTGATGAGGATGTCAGCAGTAAACCGGTGGGTGCCAGCCTGAACCTTCCAGCCGCTGCCACAGGCCTCCAGGTCAGTGACAGTCACACCTTCGAAGAAACTTGCGCCCTGCCGTTGAGCCAAGCGCCTCCAGGCTGTAACCGTACGATAGGGGTTGGCATAACCATCTCCGTCGCAGGCAAGCCCGCCAGGGCTATGGGGAGACAGAGCAGGTACACGCTTACGGAGCTCGTCGCGAGTAATGAGGTACTCGTGGTTGAATCCCAGAGAACGGACCTGTCGCTCACGCTCAGCCAGCGTCTCCAAGTCTGCACTATTCTCGGCGACCATGATCTGCCCGACCGGGCGAAAACCACAGTCGTCCCCTACTACCTCGACCATGCGTTGCCAACGCTCCCAGGCCGCCATGGCCAATGGGATCTCCGCAGGATGCCTGCCTAATCGCCGCACACCACCAGCGTTAACACCTGAGGCATGACGGCCGGCATAGTCCTTGTCGATCACAGTGACCCGATGGCCCTGGGCGCTGAGATGGACAGCGGCACTACAGCCATGGAGACCTGCCCCGACAATCACAATCCGCGCACTCATCTCGAAATATCCTCAGCGGCTGTAGCCAGCTGCCCCAAAGTAATGGGTTTAAAGGGAGGGCGAAGCCGATAGTAACCAGTCTCGCTAACGCTCTGGCCGTTGGCATCGGCCAACAGTTCGCTAACCGTCAGGCCACACATACGTCCTTGACAGGGTCCCATTCCGCATCGAGTAAATGATTTGGTCTGGTTAGGTCCACGACACCCCTGATTTGCCATGTTCCGCACTTCACCTGCAGTAACTTCCTCACACCGACAGACAACTGTATTGTCCTCCGGAAGGCGCCATTGTGCGGCCGGTTGGTAGAGGGTATCGAGGAAAGGACGAATAGCCGTTTCTCGCTTTAATTCACGCCGTAGCCGCTTCACTTCCGCTCGGATTTGATCTTCATTAACACGACCTAGAGCGATGGCGGCACCCAGGCCTGCTAGCCGCCCCTGAAAAGCAGAAGCTTTGGCTCCTACGATGCCACCAGCATCTCCAGCGACCGAGACCCCCTCGACATCTGTTGCCAACCAAGTGTCCGTTCGCGGACGCCAAGACAGTTGCCGCTCGTCCCAATCATGTGTGCAGTCGAGCGCCCGAGTAACCTGTGTATTTGGTACTACACCCTGATGCAGTAGCAGCAGCGGTGTTGTCAAGGAGTGCCACTCAGGATCATTGCCACATCGCCAGCGGACACGCTCTAGTCGGTTCTCGCCTTCGGCCTCCAGAGCCGTTACATGCCGAACATGCCTAACTCCTGCACGTCGCAGTTCGGCCAATAGCCCCACGCCCTTGAGTAGAGTTCGAATATTTCGTAGCGCACCTGGCATTAGCGGGAGTGCATCCCGGTATTGGCCTGGCGACGAGGTATCAAGCAAGGCAGCAATGGGAACCCCAGCGCGCAAATATTGCACGGCCAGCAGTAAAAGAAGTGGCCCACAGCCAGCGAGAACAACCGGTGCCGAGGGCACCAAACCACCACTCTTAAGCATAATCTGCCCGCTTCCGGCAGTCATGACTCCGGGCAGGGTCCAGCCCGGAACCGGAAAAGGACGCTCCATGGCACCATGAGCGAGAATGACATGTCGGGCTCGAACCATCGACGCTTGGTCACCTTGGAGGAGCCCGACCTCAAGCTGCCTGGTGAGCTGCCAAAGGGTAGTCCCAGGCCGATAATCAATGCGTGGATCATCAAGCCCATCTACCAGCTCCTCACCACACCAGTAGTCATTACCAAGAATTCGCCGCTCCTTGATCGGCGTAGTCTCAATTGAACGATAAATCTGTCCACCAGGCGCCGGCTGTTCATCTACCACCACCGCGGTGATGCCATGGGCCACGGCAGCGGCGGCAGCGGCCATACCGGCAGGCCCACTTCCAAGTATCACCAAGTCATGAGTCGTCATCAGCCGAGCCTCCTTGCGCCGTGTTGAGAGCGAATCTGCATGCCGTCCTTCACATGGACCTGGCAACCCTGGACATTAGGGACGTCGTCCACCTCGACCAGACACTCAAAACAGACCCCCATCATACAGTAGGGGCCTCTCTGGGATCCGCTCACCGGCGTGGTACGACATGCTTCGACGCCGGCCGCGAGCAGCGCCGCTGCAATGGTATCGCCATCCTGGGCAGTAACCTGCCGGCCGTTGAAGTAAACGATCACTGTTTTCTGCATAGGCGCATCAGGCGGGGTTAGCCGTTTGAACATCGAATCTCTCCGCGGTGAAAGGAACTATTTCGCTAGGTGAGGAATCACCAGCGATCCAGGGGGCAAGGCGTTTGGCATGGGCTGCAGCCAAGGTCACACCGCTATGGCAGCAGGCCACGAATGCGCCCGGATGAGAGAGCGAAGCTTGATAGAGCGGATAGCCATCAGGTGTCATCACTCGCAGCGCACCCCAAGTACGTACTATGCGCGTCTTGGCTAGCGCCGGCAGGGCACGCACAGCCCGTTGGGCGATATGCGATAGCACAGGAGTTTCTGTGCCCTCGTCAAAACCGACATCTTCATGTGAATCACCTAGCAAAATTGAGCCTTCCCCTGTCTGGCGAAGGTACGTGGTCGGAAGATTCAGAAGTGGGCTCATGCGCTCAGTAACCAGGATCTCGCCTCGGTTAGGCACCAGTGGTGCTTGCAGACCAACCTGAGGAGCTAGAAGGCGGTTACCGAGACCGGCGGCGAGCACCACGCGCTCCGCATGGACTCGCTCACCTTCACGCTCGATTACAAAGCTATCCCCTCGCTGTTGTACTCGGTGAACCTTGCTGCCAGGAAGGAAAGTACCGCCAAAGCGAAGAAAACCGGCATGCAATCCACGTAGCAAATAAAGAGGATTGGCATGTCCATCCCAGCGTGACCATGAGGCTCCCGTGACACTCTCCCCTATTTCCGGAATCATTTCGCGTAGCTGTTCATGATCGAGCATTGCGAAATCAAACTGCCCGCCAGTTGCCTTGGACAACGTGGTAAGTTCAGCCTGCCTCAGCTCTATTTCCTTGTGGCTGTAGCAGAGATGCAAACCTCCCGGCGCTTGGTGTTGTGTTGCTACCCCAGTGAGCTCCCAGAGTTCTTCCGATAGGCTGGGCCACAAGGATGCAGAACTCATGCTCCACTGTGAGTAGCTCGGGATTTCGAGCCCTTTACCCTGAACCCAGACCAGTCCGAAATTGCCTCGAGATGCTCGATAGGCAACATCCCCCTCATCGAGCACAGCGACACGGTAGCTGGCCTTAGCCAGGCCATAAGCAATAGCACTGCCTACTAGCCCACCACCAACGATAGCAAAATCATAAGTATTCATTTGATCGATTCACCCATTGCCGATCAGTAATTTGTCTAACCCAGAGACATGATCCAGCATCAGAACCAAGAAAGCCGTTAGAAAGATCAGCACGGTCGATATAAAAGCAATCATCGGGCCGATGGTGTAAACAATACCCTTATACATTTTACGAACAGCGCTGTCGGGCTGGGCGACGCAAAAAACGCCATCGAAATTTCAAAGTAACTGCGGTTAACGCGAGAAACCAACCGCCAGCCACGCTCGACAAGGTCACCGGAAATACGACACGACTAAAAATAGACCACTGATTGGCCCTCAATGACATTACGGAATTTACTTCCTGTTCCCCCATACCAAATACTGATACTTTAAATAAGCGATTATTATGCGGAATGGTGATCACATAAGCCGACACCAATGCATTAAACCTGCTATATACACTTGTACGCAAAAACAACCCGGGGGGAAATAAACCGAGAGTTTCATACGGAACAAGAAGAATTAAATCAACAAAAGGATCGGCAGGAAAAATCATGGGGCTAAAGCTACTGAAAAATCAATTACGCCAGCTATAAATGCTATTCGAAGTACGCGACCACCCATAATTCACATCCTCATTTTTTATTATTAAACCAATAAGATATTGAAAATAACTCAAATTACTATAATTTTTTCCAATGCAGTGTTTACGCTATGGCTTAAAAACTAGCACCTAAATGCCATGCACACTAATACCATTTTTTACCAACCCTATGCGTATATGTTATCGAATCCATCGCTTTACGCATCAATCAAATTCTGAAGTTAGACTTGATAACGTGCCAGCAAGAAGTGTGGTTAGATCTGATAAGTTAGGCCACCGTGGGCCTTCGCTAAAGTTGCAAGTTGCCAAACACTCCCACCGAAGGAACCCCACGATGGCTGCCAAGAGCATGGCACTGGCGAAGCTGCTTGAAAAGCGCATGATGTTTCAGGACTTTCTGAGCCAGAGGCATGATGCTCATGCTAGTCGGGTAGACCGGGCGA
>NZ_AXCA01000043.1:0-330 GCF_000475415.1 Halomonas sp. PBN3
CTCTGAAAACCAGGGGAGTTCTCTCGATGCACTCGGCCGGGTTCTCGATGAGAACTCGGCTGCCTGCCCTGGTTCTTCTGGTCAGTCACGGTAGAGAACTGGGCAGCGTCATGCCTGACAGGCGACCGGCTCCGGGCCTGCCGGGAGCGAGAGGCCATGGTATCGAGACGCGTCGGCAGCTCATGCAGGGCACCGGCTTCCTGGAGCTCCTCGAGCACCATGGCAGCGACGGCCTTGACCACCTTGTTCTGGTGATCCAGGCAGCGACACACATACTCAACGTAGTCGGCATCCAGCACCGAAGCTTCTGCGGGCGAGAGCGGCTCGTCG
>NZ_AXCA01000044.1:0-330 GCF_000475415.1 Halomonas sp. PBN3
CTCTGAAAACCAGGGGAGTTCCCTCGGCGCACTCGGCCGGGTTCTCGCTGAGAACTCGGCTGCCTGCCCTGGTTCTTCTGGTCAGTCACGGTAGAGGACTGGGCAGCGTCATGCCTGTCAGGCGACCGGCGCTGGGCCTGCCTGGGCCGAGAGGCCATGGTATCGAGACGCGTCGGCAGCTCATGCAGGGCTCCCGCCTCCTGGAGCTCCTCGAGCACCATGGCAGCAACGGCCTTGACCACCTTGTTCTGGTGATCCAGGCAGCGACACACATACTCCACGTAGTCGGCATCCAGCACCGAAGCTTCCGCGGGCGAGAGCGGCTCGTCG
>NZ_AXCA01000045.1:0-14793 GCF_000475415.1 Halomonas sp. PBN3
GACGGGTCAATCCATACCAGGGGCGCCGTTTCGCATCGACGTAGGAACGCAGCTCGCTCGCCTTGTAATAGCGCCGCGCCGAGGCGGCCCGATCCGCGAGCGCCGCCTGTACCCAGTCGGGCTCCTGGTAGCCGCAGCTTCCGGCATAGTTGCGCAGGGTCAGGGGCGTCAGCGCGATCGGTACCGCGCTGGAGGCCGCCACCGCGCGTGACAGGGGGTAGGCGTCAAGATTCGAGCACAGCAGATCGAACTGATCCTGGGAGAACTCGAAGCGCGTGCCCAGCGACAGATCGCTGGCGTTGATCAGCACGAAGGGGCGCCCCTGACGCTGCAGATCGGCGAAGTCCGCGTCATGGAAAAGATGATCATCTAGATACTCCGCCACCAGGTCGCTGCGGCCAAACCGCGGGCTCCATGAGCGCACCAGGTTGACGGGACTCAAGAAATTGCGGGTGATCTCGCCCTGCACGTTGCGTTTGAGGAACTCGGCTTCGAAATCCTCGAACAGACGCTCGCGATACAGCGCGTAATAGGCGGCGGTGTAGCTGCCGCCGGAGACGGAGGAGATGATGTCCACCTCGTCGAGCAGGCGCTTGCGCCGGCCCTCCCAGACGATCTCGGTGTGGGCGAGCCGTTCGAGGGTGCCATAGGCCAGCGCCGCCGCCCGCGTGCCGCCGCCGGAGAAGCTCAATGCCACCAGCAGGCTCCCGGAGTTGTCTGCGCTTGGCAGTGTCTCCAATCGATAACCGGTGGTCGGATCGTGGTGCTCGAGAGGAGCGTTGACCGGGTAGTGCGCGCAGCCGGCAAGCAGGACCGCCAGGCACAGGCCCAGGATTCCTCTCGCTCGATAGCCCGCGCGGGGCTCCAGCATGCGGCGGATGCCCAGCATCGTCATGGCATTGACTTCCCGTCGTGATCGGGGTTTTGCTTCTATCGGCTTGCCTGATGTGATACTAGCGGCTAGCCTTGAAAGAAAGCAAGTAATCACTTGCTGAAATTCGCTGTAACTATTCGCTATAAAAAGAAACGCCGAGTCACCACGGCTCGTATCGAGCGCGTCAGGGAAGAGAGCCAGCGGGCGCGGGTGAACAGCGCCGCGACGTGAATCATACGAGGTCTGGGCACCTTGTTCAGGAGTTACCGATGAGTGCGGAACATCAGTCCGAAATGCCGCTAGGCCGGAACGTCATGCTCGAGTACGCCACCGATGCACTCGAGTACGCCACCGATGCACTGCAGCGTAACCTACTGTTCTGGGATGTATTACGCCAGCGCAGCGAAGAGTATTACCGGCACAAGGCGATGGCGATGCCGCACGTGTTGAGCTTCGATCTCGAGGTGGTGCTCGATGCGCGGGACTTCGAGTGCCCCGTCAACTTCTGGCTGGCGCACATCGAGCCGCCCGCCGGCGTGGAGATCGACCCGCTCAAGCGGCCGTTCGTGGTGTTCGATCCGCGCGCCGGCCACGGCCCCGGCATCGGCGGTTTCAAGGCCGACAGCGAGCTGGGCGTGGCCATGCGAGCCGGGCATGCCTGCTACTTCGTTGGCTTTACGCCGGATCCAATGCCGCAACAGACCGTCGAGGAGGTCATGCACGCCCACGCGCGCTTCCTCGAGGCGGTCATCGCTCGCCACGCGAAGGCGGAGGGCAGGCCCTGCGTCATCGGCAACTGCCAGGCGGGCTGGGCCGTGATGATGCTGGCGGCGGTGCGCCCGGAGCTGTTCGGGCCGATCATCATCGCCGGAACGCCGCTGTCGTACTGGGCCGGGCAGAAAGGGCAGAATCCGATGCGTTACTCCGGTGGACTGCTGGGCGGCAGCTGGTTGACCGCCCTGACCAGCGATGTCGGCGGGGGGCGATTCGACGGCAGCCATCTGGTCAGCAATTTCGAGAATCTCGATCCTTCCAACAGCCTGTGGACCAAGTACTACCACCTCTGGGCGAACGTCGATAGCGAGGCGCCGAGATTCCTCGAGTTCGAGAAATGGTGGGGCGGCCACGTCGACCTGTCCGCCGAGGAGATGCAGTGGATCGTCGATGAACTGTTCATCGGCAATCGGCTGGCGACGGCGGAGCTTGTCACCGGCGACGGCGTCAGGATCGATCTGCGCCATATCGATTCGCCGATCCTGTGCTTCTGCTCCGAGGGCGACAACATCACCCCGCCGCCTCAGGCGCTGGGGTGGATCTGCGATCTCTACCGCACGGACGACGATATTGTCGCCGCCGGCCAGACCATCGTCTACGCGGTCCACGCAAGCGTCGGCCACCTCGGCATCTTCGTCTCCGGCAGCGTCACCCGCAAGGAGCACCAGGAGTTCATCTCGAACATCGACCTGATCGACGTCCTGCCGCCCGGGCTCTACGAAGCGGTCATGACGCCCAAGACCGACGAGACGGCCAATCCGGAGTGGGTCGAAGGCGACTGGCTGGTACGCTTCGAGCCGCGCTCGCTGGCGGATGTGGCGGCTATCGTTCGGCCCGATCCCGACGATGAGCGACGCTTCGCGACGGCCAAGCGGGTCTCGGACATCAATCTCGGGCTGTATCGGACCCTGATGCAGCCCTTTGTGCGCGCCCAGGCCAATGCGGGCGTGGCGGAGTGGCTGCACCGAATGACGCCGGCCGAGCTGCCCTACGAGTGGTTCTCCGAGCGCAATCCGCTGATGTCACCGCTCGCCGACCTGGCCGAGCGGGTAAAGGAGGAGCGTAGGCCCGTCTCAGGCGATAACTGGCTGGTCAACCTGCAGGAGAACTACTCACGCTGCGTCGTGGCGACGCTGGATGGCTGGCGCGATCTTCGCGATAGCGCCGTCGAACGGTGGTTCATGGCGTTCTACGGTTCGCCCGTCACCCAGGCGCTGGTCGGCCTGGGCGCCTCGGATGCGCCGCCTCGCCCGCATCCCGGGCAGACGCCGGAATGCATCGCCCTCGTGGAACGGCGCATGGCCGAGATCCATACGCGCATCGGCGAGGGAGGGCTGCGTGAAGCGGCACTGCGCGGCCTTGTCTATATCTCAATGGGGGGCGGCGGAGCGGATGAACGGGCCTTTAACGCCCTGCGCGGAATGCGCGGCGAATACAGCGAACTCTCGCTTGCGTCGTTCAAGCAGGCCGTGCGCGAGCAGTTTCTTGCCTTGAGGCTCGACCAACAGGCCGCGCTCGACGCGATCCCGGCCATGCTGGCTGGCGAAACGCAGTCCAGGGACAAGGTGATGAAGGTGATTCGCCGGGTCGTCTCCGCCGCCGGCGGAGTGACCGACGAGCAGTATAGGCGGCTGACAGCCATCGAGGGGATGTTCGCCGAGCCCGGCTGATCTTACCGCCACACGCCGTCGGGGCAGCGGTGGCGGTCCATCACCTTGACGTAGTTGGCGCGGTCGTAGGCGGTCGGGTCGATGGCGTGCTGGCGGCTGACGCAGCCCTTGAGTTGCTGCACCGAGGCATATTCGTGCTCCTCCAGCCAGCGCAGCATGTCGGTGCGGATGCGCTCGAGCGCCTCGGGGCCCTCCTTGAGCAGCACGCTGCACAGGTGGGTAACGTCGGCGCCGGCCATCAGCGCCTTCAGGGCGTCTTCCGCGCTGTGGATGCCGCCGGTCACCGCCAGCGACAGATCGTCCCTGCCGTGCAGCGCCGCCACCCAGTGGACCCGCAGCAGCGATTCGTAGGGCGATGACAGCGTCAGCGTCGGCGTCACCTCGCGCGTCTCCAGGTCGATATCGGGCTGATAGAAGCGGTTGAATAGCGCCACGCCCTGGGCGCCGGCGGCCTCCAGCTCGCGCACCAGGTGGCCGACGGAGCTGAACTGCGACGACAGCTTCATGGTGATGGGAATGTCGACGGCCTGCTTCAGCTGATGCAGCAGCGCGGCGTAGCGACTCTCGACCGCGGCGCCGGTCTCGAACGGATCGGCGGCGACGTAATAGACATTCAGCTCCAGGGCGTCGGCGCCCGCCTCCTGCAGCTGCCGGCCGTGGCGGACCCAGCCGTCCTCGGAGATGCCGTTGAGGCTGGCGATCACGGGGATCGACAGGCTGCGCTTGAGCGTGGTCAGCTGTTCCAGGTAGTCATCGAGCTCGCTTCGATATTCGTGATCTGTCGGCACCGGACGGAAGGAGTCCGCCTCACCGAAGCCGATCTCCTGCTCGTGAAAGAAGCGCACCGCCGCCTCTTCGGAGGCGGCGATGGTCTCCTCGAACAGCGAATACATCACCAGGGCCGAGGCGCCGGCATCCTCCAGCCGCCGCGCCATGTCCAGATCCCGCGACAGCGGCGAGGCCGAGGGCACCAGGGGATTGGCGAGCCGCAGGCCGAGATAGTCGGTGCTGAGATCGATCATGATCCCTCCTCCTCATCCGCGGACCGACCAACGGGCAGGTCGGCCAGCTGCCGATAGCGATGATAGCGCTCCTCCACCTCCTGCTGAGACGCTGCCAGGAAGGCCTCGGCCGCCTGCGGGCGGCTGCGCCACAGCATGTTGAAGCGCGTCTCGGTCTCGGCGAACGCCTGGTAGGGGATCGACGGTTCGGGCGAGTCCAGGCGCAGCGGGTTCTTGCCCGCCGCGGCGCGCGCCGGCTCGTAGCGCAGCAGCGGCCAGTGGCCGCTTTTCACCGCGAGATCCTGCTGGCGGTGGTTGAACGACAGGTCCACGCCGTGGGCGATGCAGGGCGAGTAGGCGATAAGCAGCGCCGGGCCGTCGTGGGCCTCGGCGTCGAGGAAGGCGCGCAGCGTCTGGGTGTCCTTGGCACCGTAGGCGAGGTGAGCGACATAGACGTTGTCGTAGTTCATCGCCAGCAGGGCCAGATCCTTCTTGCCGACGGGCTTGCCGCCGGCGGCGAACTTGGCCACCGCGCCGCGCGGCGTCGCCTTGGACATCTGCCCCCCGGTGTTGGAGTAGACCTCGGTGTCGAGTACCAGGATATTCACGTTGCGGCCGGAGGCGAGCACATGGTCCAGGCCGCCATAGCCGATGTCGTAGGCCCAGCCGTCGCCGCCGATGATCCACACGCTGCGCTGCACCAGGGCATCGGCAACGGTCTCCAGCGCGCGGGCGCGCGGGTCGTCGATCTCCGCGAGCGTTTCGCGCAGCCGCGCCACGCGCCCACGCTGCTCGATGATCGCCCGCTCGTCCCCCTGCCGGTCCGGCCGGGCCGCGGCCTGCAGTTCGGCGACCAGGTCTGCGTCGAGTCGCTCGCGCAGCGCGTGCAGCAGCTCGCGCGCGTAGTCGCTCTGCTGGTCGACGGCGAGGCGCATTCCCAGGCCGAACTCGGCATTGTCCTCGAACAGCGAGTTGTTCCAGGCCGGACCGCGGCCCGCGGCGTTCACTGCCCAGGGCGTGGTCGGCAGATTGCCGCCATAGATGGACGAACAGCCGGTGGCATTGGCGACCAGCATGCGATCGCCGAACAGCTGGCTGGCGAGCTTGAGGTAGGGTGTCTCGCCGCAGCCGACACAGGCACTGGAGAACTCGAACAATGGCTCCAGCAGCATCGAGCCCTTCAGCGTGGTGCGTTTCACCGCGCTGCGGTCGTACTCCGGCAGCGTCAGGAAGAACGCCCAGTTGGCCTGCTCCTGCTCGCGCAGGGGCTCGATGGGTGCCATGTTGAGCGCCTTGCGCGAGGCGTTGGACTTGTCGCGGATCGGGCAGATGTCCACGCACAGCCCGCAGCCGGTGCAGTCCTCGGGCGCGACCTGATACATCATCACGTGGTCCTGGGGATAGTCCTTGCCGAGCGCCTGGCGGTACTTGAAACCCTCCGGCGCATTCTCCATCAGGCTCGCGGGCACCAGCTTGCTGCGGATCACGCCGTGCGGGCAGACCAGCGGGCACTTGCCGCACTGGGTGCAGAGCTCCGGCTCCCACACCGGGATCTCCAGCGCGAGGTTGCGTTTCTCATAGGCCGCGGTGCCCAGCGGGAAGGTGCCGTCGACCGGCATCAGACTCACGGGGACACGGTCGCCCTCACCGGCGAGGAGCGCGGCGGTGAACCGAGTCACGAAATCGGGGGCGTCGGGGGCAACCACCGGCGGTCGCTCGAAGCCGCTGGTCGCCGTCTCGGGCAGCGGCACCTCGTGCAGGCTGGCGAGTGCCGCATCGATGGCGCGGAAGTTGAAATCGACGATGCGCCCGCCCCTGCCGCCGTAGGTCGCCTCCACGGCCGCCTTGATCGCGGCGATGGCCTGCTCGCGGGGCAGCACGTCGGAGATGGCGAAGAAGCAGGTCTGCATGATGGTGTTGATGCGCTTGCCCATCTGCGCGTCCTGGGCGACCCGGTAGGCGTCGATGGTGTAGAAGCGGATGCGCTTGTCGATCATCTGCTGCTGCATGCGCCGCGGCAGGCTCTCCCAGACACGCTCCGGCGGCTCGGGCGAGTTGAGCAGGAATACCGCGCCGGTGGCGGCCTTGTCGAGCATGTCGTAGCGCTGCAGGAACACCGGCTGGTGGCAGGCGACGAACTGCGCCTCGGCGTCGCCGATCAGGTAGGTCGAGCGGATCGGCCGCGGGCCGAAGCGCAGGTGCGATACCGTCACCGCACCGGATTTCTTGGAGTCGTAGACGAAGTAGCCCTGGGCGTAGAGATCGGTGGCCTCGCCGATGATCTTGATCGAGTTCTTGTTGGCGCTAACCGTGCCGTCGGAGCCGAGACCGTAGAACAGCGCCTGCACGGCACCGGTGTGCGCATCCGTGCGGTAGCCGGCGTCCCACTCCAGGCTGGTGTGGCCGATGTCGTCGTGGATACCGATGGTAAAGCCGTTCTTCGGCTGCTCACGCTCGAGTTCGTCGAACACCGCCTTGATCATGCCCGGCGTGAACTCCTTGGACGACAGGCCGTAGCGGCCGCCGATGACTCGCGGCAGCTGGTCGAATTTCGGGTCGCCGCCCATGTGCGCCTGGGCCAGCGCGGTCACCACGTCCTTGTAGAGCGGCTCGCCGTCCGCCCCCGGCTCCTTGGTACGGTCGAGCACGGCCAGGGTGCGCGCCGTCTGCGGCAGCGCGGCGAGCAGCGCCGCGGCGTCGAACGGCCGGTACAGACGCACCCGCACAAGCCCGACCCGCGCGCCCCGCGCGTTCAGGAAGTCGACCGTCTCGTGCACCGCCTCCGCGCCCGAGCCCATGATGACCATGACGCGCTCGGCATCCGCCGCACCGTGATACTCGAACAGTCGGTAGGCGCGCCCGGTGAGTTCGGCGAAGTGGTCCATGGTCGCCTGCACGATACCGGGAAACTCGCTGTAAAAGGGATTGACGGCCTCGCGACCCTGAAAGTAGACGTCCGGGTTCTGCGAACTGCCGCGCAGCACCGGCTGCTCCGGCGACAGCGCCCGGGTGCGGTGCGCATGCACCTGCTCGTCGGACACCAGCGCGCGCAGCACCTCGTCCTCTATCGGGCGGATCTTCGCCACCTCGTGGGAGGTGCGAAAGCCGTCGAAGAAGTGCACCACCGGCACGCGGCCCTCCAGCGTCGCGGCATGGGTGATGGCGGCGAAGTCCATCGCCTCCTGCACCGAACCGGCGCACAGCATGGCGAAGCCTGTCTGGCGTGCCGCCATCACATCGCTGTGATCGCCGAAGATCGACAGCGCCTGGCAGGCCAGCGCGCGCGCCGCCACGTGCAGCACCATGGGGGTGAGCTCGCCGGCGATCTTGTACATATTGGGGATCATCAGCAGCAGGCCCTGGGAGGCGGTGAAGCTGGTCGCCAGGCTGCCCGCCTGCAGGGCGCCATGCACCGCGCCGGCGGCGCCGCCCTCGCTCTGCATCGCGACAACCTGCGGTACCGTGCCCCAGAGGTTGGGTCGCCCTTGCGCCGACCAGGCGTCGGCGTGTTCGCCCATGACCGATGCCGGCGTGATGGGATAGATGGCGCACACCTCGCTCAGGCGGTGCGCGACGCTCGCGGCGAGCGTCTTCCCGAGGTAGACCTGGTCGCCGAGACGCAGACGAATCGCGGCGATGACTGGGAAGGGCGCGACGACTGGTATGTCGGGGTGACCCTGAGCGTGCCGCTATTCGACGGGGGCGTCCTTCGCAAGCGCGTCAACCAGGCCGAGTTCGAGCAGCAGCAGTATCGGCAGCGGCTGCGCGGCGTCGTCGATGACGTCACGACGGAGGCGCGCGCCGCCTTCGGCGGCCTGCAAACGGCTGAACAGCGGCTGAGGTCGGCGCGCCGGGCCCTGGAAGAGGCCGAGGAGGCGCTGCGCATCGAGACGCGCAAGTATCGCGCCGGCAGAAGCACCGTCACGGATCTGCTGAGCGCCGAGGCGGCGCGCTGGACGGCCCTCGCCAACCTGAATCAGGCCGAGTACGAACGCTTCGTCGCGGACATTCGCTTGTATCGGGCGCTGGGCCGGCTCACCCCGGCGCTCTTCACCGACGGTGCGTCACCGCTTGTCGAATCGATGTCAGAAGGAAAAGGCACCTCATGAAAAAGGTTATCGTCGGTGGGCTGATACTGCTTGTGATCGCCGCCCTGGCCGGTTTTGCGGCCGTTCGCTGGGGGCCCTGGTTCCAGGAGGAGGAGAGCGGCATCCTGATGGCCTCCGGCACGGTGGAGGCTACCGAGGTGAGGATGGCCTTCCGCATGCCCGGCACCCTGGCCGAACGCCGGGTCGACGAGGGCGACGACGTCTCGGCCTCTCAGCCCATCGCCACGCTCGATCAGCACGACGCCGAGGCGAGCCTGCGGGAAGCCGAGGCGGCGGTGGCGTCCGCCGCCGCGGAGCTCGACGAGCTGACCGCCGGCTATCGTCTCGAGGAGATCGCCGTGGCCCAGGCGGCGGTCGAGGAGGCCCGGGTGACGTTTCGCCGGCTCCAGGACGAGGCCGTACGCTCCCGCTCCCTGTATGACGCCGAGGCCATCAGTCGCGAGCAGCGCGACCGGGACGTGACGAATGCCGAGGCGGCCGCGGCTCGGCTCGAGTCCGCCCGCGAGCACCTGCTTATGCTGCAGGCCGGCTATCGGCCCGAACGGATCGAGGCCGCCCGGGGGCGGCTACAGCAGGCCGAGGCGCGCCGCACCAATGCCCAGACCTTTCTGGACGATACCGTCATTTATAGTCCGATCGAGGGCGTGGTCACCCGGACCCATGCCGAAGTCGGCGAGACCCTGGCCGCCGGTCGCGCCGTAGCGACGCTGACCGAGCTCGGCGACCCCTGGGTGCGGGTCTATATCTCCGAAGTGGACATCGGTCTTATCCGTCTGGGGGCCCAGGCCCGGGCGCGTGTCGACAGCTATCCCGGGCGGGATTTTCCCGGCACGGTGACCTTCGTCGCCTCCGAGGCGGAGTTCACGCCCAAGAACGTGCAGACCCAGGAGGAGCGCGTGAAACTGGTGTTCGCCGTGGACGTCAGCCTCGACAACCCCGAAGGGGTGCTCAAGCCTGGCATGCCCGCGGACGTCTATATCGAGGTGCAGTGATGGCCCCGGACGATAGCGCATCAGCGGCGATCCGGGTCGAGGGCCTGGCGCGGCACTTCGGTGCCCTGGCGGCGGTGCGCGGGCTCGACTTCACGGTGCAGTCTGGCGAGATCTTCGGCATCGTGGGCCCCGACGGGGCCGGCAAGACCACGACCCTGCGCATGCTCGCCGGGATCCTCGCGCCCTCGGCTGGCGAGGCCTGGGTGGCGGGGCACTCGGTGGTTGATGCGCCCGAGGCGGTCAAGCGGCGTATCGCCTACATGTCCCAGCGCTTCGGTCTCTATGGCGACCTGACAGTGGCCGAGAACCTGCGCTTCTATGCCGACCTCTACGAGGTGCCGCGCCGCGACCTGGCGGAGGCGGAGGCGCGCCTGCTGGGATTCAGCAACCTGACGCCGTTTCGCGACCGCCTGGCCGACAACCTCTCCGGTGGCATGAAGCAGAAGCTGGGGCTGGCCTGCGCGCTTATCCATCGGCCCGAGGTGCTGCTGCTGGACGAGCCGACCAACGGCGTCGATCCGGTCTCAAGGCGCGATTTCTGGCGCATCCTCTACAGCATGCTCAAGGAGGGCGTCACCATCTTCGTCTCCACCGCCTATCTCGACGAGGCCGAGCGCTGCAGCCGCGTCGGCCTGATGCACCAGGGCAGGCTGATCCGCTGTGACAGCCCCCAGCGTCTCAAGACCGGTCTGTCCGGGGTGCTGGCGGAGTTCGAGGTGAGCGATGCGCGTCGCGCCCATGAGCTTCTCTCCGGCGCCCGGGAGGCGGGGCGGGTCAGCCTCTACGGTGGACGCCTGCACCTGTATGCCGACACCCCTGGGGAGGCGGACGCGGCGCTGGCCTCGCTCGACGAGGCGGGACTGCAAGGCGCCAGCTGGCGCGAGATCGCGCCGAGCCTCGAGGACGTGTTCATCCACACCGTTCGTCAGGCCTCGAATGACGACGAGGCGGCGGCCCATGGCTGAACAGCGCGAGATTGCCGTCTCGGTCAAGGACCTCACGCGCACCTTCGGCGACTTCGTGGCGGTGGACCACGTCACCTTGGAGGTCGAACGCGGCCATATCTTCGGCTTTCTGGGACCGAACGGCTCCGGCAAGTCGACCACCATCCGCATGCTGACCGGCCTGCTGCTGCCGAGTTCGGGCAGCGGCCAGGTGCTGGGCCTGGACATCATGACCGAGACCGAGCGCATCAAGCGCCGCATCGGCTACATGTCGCAGAAGTTCTCGCTGTATGCCGACCTCAGCGTCGAGGAGAATATCGACTTCTTCGCCGGCCTGTACGGGGTCGACCGCAAGCGGCGAGGGGAGCGCAAGGCCTGGGTGCTCGAGATGGCCGGGCTCGCCGACAAGCGCGACGCCCTGACCGCGACGCTCGCCGCCGGCTGGAAGCAGCGCCTGGCGCTCGGCTGCGCCGTGCTCCACGAGCCGCCGATCCTGTTTCTCGATGAGCCCACCTCCGGGGTCGACCCGCTGTCGCGGCGCATGTTCTGGGATCTTATCGCCGAGCTCGCCGTCGGGGGCACCACGGTCTTCGTGACCACCCACTACATGGACGAGGCGGAATACTGCGACCAGCTGGGGCTGATCAACAAGGGGCGGCTGATCGCCCAGGGCGAGCCGGCGCGGCTGAAGCACGAGGCCATGCCCGAGGACATCCTGGAGATCCAGGTGGCGCGCCCGTTCGCGGCGCTGGAGTCGCTCGAGGAGACCACGCTGGCGCACGAGGTCGCGCTGTTCGGCGACACCCTGCACGCCGTGGTGGATGACGCCGAGCAGGCGGCGAAACCGATCCGCGCCCACCTGGAGCAGGCCGGGTTCGATAAGGTGGCTATTGCCGCCATCGCGCCGTCGCTGGAGGACGCCTTCGTCAGCCTTATCGAGGCCGAAGAGCGGGAGGCGACTCCGTGAGCGCGCGCGTCGCCGGCCGGTTCTCCTGGCGGCGCCTGGGGGCGCTGATCGCCAAGGAGTCGCTGCATATCCGCCGCGATCCGCGCAGCCTGGCGATGGCCTTCGTCATGCCGCTGGTGCTGCTGGTGCTGTTTGGCTGGGCCATCACCCTGGATATCCAGAATCTCAATGTGGCGGTCTACGCCCGCGACCAGAGCCAGCCGAGCCGTTCCTATCTGCGCGCCTTCGAGGGCTCGACCTATTTCACGCTGATCGCCCACGTCGAGGAGTACCCCAGCCTCACCCGGCTGCTCGACAGCGGCGAGGCGGATCTCGCCGTGGTGCTCTATCCCGGCTTCGCCGAGGCGCTGGAGGCGGGGCGCCGCGCGCCGGCCCAGGTGATCGCCGACGGCGCGGATGCCAATACCGGAACCATCGCCCTGGGCTACGCCGAGGCGGTGACCAACCGCTTCAACGCCGAGCTCGTCGGCGGGCTGGCCGAGCCGGCGATCGATAACCGCCTACGGGTCTGGTACAACCCCGAGCTCAAGAGCCGCTGGTTCATCGTGCCGGGCCTTATCGCCGTGATCATGACCGTGATCACGGCGCTGCTCACCTCGCTGACCGTGTCCCGGGAGTGGGAGCAGGGCACCATGGAGCAGCTCATCGCCACCCCGGTGCAGGGCGTGGAGCTGCTGGTGGGCAAGATGACGCCCTATCTGATCATCGGGCTGGTGGACGTGCTGGTGTCCGTGGCCATGGCGATCTGGGTGTTCGGCGTGCCCCTGCGTGGCAGCTTCTGGTTCCTCATGGCCTCGGGCACCCTGTTCATGCTCGGCGGGCTGGGACTGGGCATCCTGATCTCGACGGTGGCGCGCTCCCAGCTGGTCGCCAGCCAGGTGGCCATGGTCGCCACCTTCATTCCGGCCTTCCTGCTCTCCGGCTTCCTCTATTCCATCGACAACATGCCGCCGGCCCTGCAGTGGGTGACCTACGCGGTCCAGGCGCGCTACTACGTCTCGATTCTCAAGGACGTCTTTCTCAAGGCCAGTCCGCCGATCTATCTGATCAACCAGGTGCTGTTTCTGGTGGTCTTTGCGATCGTGGTGCTGGGGCTGGCGCTGTTCAAGTTCAAGAAGCGGATCGACTGACGATGTGGGAACGAATCTACCGCATGATGATCAAGGAGTTCATCCAGGTGCTGCGCGACCCGCGGATGCGCTTTCTGATCTTCGTGACGCCGGTGGTGCAGCTGATCGTCTTCGGCTTCGCCGTGACCACCGATGTCGAGCATATCAAGACGGCGATCCTGGACATGGACCGCAGCGCCGAGAGCCGCGCCCTGGCCGATCAGTTCACCAGCTCCGGCTATTTCGATATCATCGCGCGCCCCGAGTCGCCGGACGCCCTGGGCGAACTGCTCGACCGCACGGTAGTGATCGCGGCGATCCAGATCGATCGCGGCTTCGCCGACGATCTGGCGGCGGGCCGGCAGGCCGAGATCCAGGTGCTAATCGATGGCACCGACTCCAATACCGGCACCGTGGCCATGGACTACGCCCAGCGCATCACCAGCGCCTTCTCCCGCAAGCGCCTGGATGCCTCCGTGACCCAGCTGGAGCAGGCGGCGGCGCCTTCGGGTCTGGTGGAGCTGCGCTCCCGGGCCTGGTACAACCCGGACCTCAAGAGCCGCTACTACAACGTCCCCGGGGTGGTCGCCGTCATCCTGCTGATGACCTCGCTGCTGCTCACCTCCATGGCCATCGTGCGCGAACGCGAGATCGGCACCATGGAGCAGTTGATGGTGACGCCGATCCGGCCCATGGAGCTGATCCTCGGCAAGACCCTGCCCTTCGTGATGATCTCCTACCTGGACCTGGTGGTGGTGATGCTGGTGGCCGTCTACGGCTTCGGCATCCCCATCCGCGGCAGCGGCCTGCTGCTGCTCTTCGGCGCCGGGCTGTATCTCATGTCGACCATCGGGGTGGGGCTGTTCATCTCCACGGTGTCGAAGACCCAGCAGCAGGCGCTGATGGCCTCTTTCTTCTTCTTCCTGCCGGCCACGCTGCTGTCGGGGTTCATGTTCCCCATCGAGAACATGCCGGAACTCGCCCAGTGGATCACCTATATCAACCCCTTGCGCTATTTCCTGGTCATCATCCGCGATGTCTTCCTCAAGGGCAGCGGCATGGACCTGCTGTGGCCGCAGTTCCTGGCTCAGGGCGCACTCGGCCTGCTGCTGCTGACCGGCAGCGCCCTGCGGTTTCGCAAGCGCATCGACTGAAAAGGCGTCGCCTGTCGAATCAAGCGATGCGCGATGCCGTCACTCGGCGGTCAAGATCATCTTGATGGCTTTCTCCCTTGCCGCATCGCTGAAGATATCATAGGCCTTCTCGATCTCGTCGAGCTTGAAGCGGTGGGTCACCAACTCTGCGGGCTCGACGCCGCCGCTTTCTACGGCACGCATCAGTACGGGGATGGTGTTGGTGCTGACCAAGCCGGTACGCAGCGTGATGTTCTTGATCCATAGATCCTGCAGCTGCAGATCGACGCTCTTGCCGTGCACGCCCATATTGGCGATATGTCCGCCCGCCCGAACGATCTGCTGACAGACATCGAAGGTCTCGGGGATGCCTACCGCCTCCATGGCCACGTCGACACCTTCGCCACCGGTCATTGCAAGAATAGCCTCGACGGGATTGCTGGAAATGACATCGGTGGCGCCGAGCTGTTTGGCCATGGCCAGGCGATTCTCGTCGGGATCGACCATGATGATCCGCGCTGGAGAATAGAAGCGTGAGGTCATCAGCGCCGCCAGGCCGATAGGGCCGGCGCCGACGATGACCACCGTATCCCCCAGCTTGACCTCGCCGTTGAGGGCGCCAATCTCGTGACCGGTGGGCAGGATGTCGCTGAGCATCACCGCCGCCTCCCGGTTCATGTCATCGGGGAGTGGAAACAGACTGTTGTCCGCATGGGGGATGCGTACATATTCGGCCTGGGTACCGTCGATCAGGTGGCCGAGAATCCAGCCGCCGTCGCGGCAGTGGGCGTAGACGCCGCGCTTGCAGTAGTCGCAGCGGCCGCAGGAGGTGACGCAGGAGATCAGTACCTCGTCGCCGACCTGGATATTGCTCACGCCATCGCCGATTTCCTCGACGACACCTACGCCTTCATGGCCGAGGGTGCGGCCATCCTCCACGGCGGGCACGTCGCCCTTGAGGATGTGCAGGTCGGTACCGCAGATGGTGGTGTGGGTGATGCGCACCACCGCGTCCGTGGGCTTGTCGACGCTCGGGCGCGGCTTGTCTTCCCAGCTTCGCTTGCCGGGGCCATGGAATACCAGTGCCTTCATGACGCTACCTCCGTGACGATAAACGTTACCAATGGCGAGGTTGCCAATTGCCATTTGATCATGATAGCGCGGGCCGTCCATATCTATCTTGAGATATATCAAGCTTAGCCCGGATGTTGCATCGGGTT
>NZ_AXCA01000046.1:0-20606 GCF_000475415.1 Halomonas sp. PBN3
GGAAAGAATAGCCGGATCCTCAAGGACGTGCCTCATGACCTCGTGGTCCAACGGCGCATTTTTGGGCAGGCCCAGCTGTTTCTTTACAGCGTTGAGGTACCTCTTTGTGAAAGTGGAATAGTGGTGGTAGTTGGACGTGCTCATCGGTTTCTCCTGGTTGCGATGTGGCATACCCACGGTACAACAAACACCATGGCGAATAGGGAGGCTGGCTGGAATCTCCAATTCCCCAAAAACGAGCCAAATATGGTATAAGCCGTTTTTTCCGTGAGTCTGCCGTCAGGAGTGCCTTCACAAAAAAAGTCTGAAATATGGTATGGCGTGTCTGGGGCCGATTTCGTACGTGATCCCAAAAGATGGCAAGAATATGCTAAGGGCACGGCTGAGACGGGCTAGCGTCCATGGCCACATCGCGCCTTGCGGCCTTCCTGCCGATTCACCATGATGGCCTGTATCATCAGCAGGCTAAGCGCATTCATCGCCGCCAGAACGACAGGGACGCCCCATGAGCAAGACCGACGCCCAGCTACGCGAGCTGATCCTCACCCTCGTGCCCGACGACGGCAGCACCCTCGGCAACGCCAGGCTGCTCAAGCAGCTCGGCGAAGAGGGAGGCGAGGTCGAGAAGTCCGACTATGAGCGTGTGCGCGACGGGCTGGTTAAGGAAGGCGTGCTGGGCAAGGGGCGCGGCCGGGGCGGTTCCGTGTATCGTCTGTCACTTCAGCCTGCAGACTCAGAAGAAGCGCCGGTAGCGGAGCCCGCAGCCCCAGACCTCACCCTGCAGATGCAGGAGGTCCCCGCCGAGCTACCGCTGAACCAGCAACAGGCCAAACCGAAGCGGGCCACCAGGCCGCGCCAGAAGAAGCCTGACCAAGCCGAGGTGCTCTCCTACCGTTATGACGAGAAACGCAAGAACAACCCCCATGTGGGCATGGTGGATACCGCCAGTGATGGGGTAGAGGAGACCACCACCTGGGCCTACGACCCGCATCTCGATCCCGAGCTGCAGTTTGACTCCTCCGCCAACCGTGCCCAGGTTGAGGCGTTGATCGACGATGCTCTGGCCTCCGGTGACCAGGAGCAGATGAAGGCTGCGCTCGAGGAGCTCAAGCGTCGGCAGTCTCCCTACCTGCAGTGGACCGGCAAGGCCGAGCGCACCAGCTTCGAGGTGGATACCGTCTCCCTGCACGTTCACGAACGTATCGACCCTGCCACCATCCTCGGCGAGGTGCAGAAGCGTATGAAGGCGGGCAAGAAGGGTGGCAGCGCCTTCCAGCCCGACATGTTCCACGCCCCCTTCGAGAACCTGCCGCTGCGCGAGGCCATCGACTTCTACAAGCACGAGCGCGACTGGGCCAACCGCCTGATCGCCGGCGATTCCCTGCTGGTGATGAACTCCATGCTGCAGAAGGAGGGCATGGCCGGGCAGGTGCAGATGATCTATATCGACCCGCCCTACGGCATCAAGTACGGCTCCAACTTCCAGCCGTTCACGAACAAGCGGGACGTCAAGGATCGCAAGGACGAGGACCTGACCCAAGAGCCAGAGATGATCAAGGCCTTCCGGGATACCTGGGAGCTGGGCATTCACTCCTACCTCACCTATCTGCGCGATCGGTTGCTTCTGGCGAGAGAGTTGTTGAATGAGAGTGGATCGGTATTTGTGCAGATTTCGGATGAGAACCTGCACCATGTTTGTGAGATTTGCGACGAGATTTTTGGGTCGGGCAACTCAATCGGTATCATTACTTTCAAAAAAACGACTGGCGCTGGAAGTCCTAGTGGTGGAACTGACGTACTAGCTCGTGTTTCAGATTACTTAGTTTGGTATGGAAAAGACGCTCGGAAGACCAAGTATAATCAACTTTATCGGGGTAAAGTGCTGGATGGTGCAGGCGCATCTGGTTATTCGATGGTTCAAGAAGGTAGTGGATTAAGAAGAAGAATCGGGGTTGCGGAGGCCCCTGAAAAAGGTGTCTTTACCCCTGATAACTTGACATCACAAAGCTCTGGTGGCCCCCAAGTTTTTTCTTTATCTTTCATGGGTCAAAGCTTTTCTCCGCAGAAGTCGGGTTGGAAGACGACACAGACAGGAATGCAAAGGCTTAAGAATTCTTGGCGTTTGTACGGTGCAGGCAACACACTGCGATATGTTCGTTTTCTTGATGACTTTGCCGCTTTCCCAATCAATCGACTTTGGGATGACACCACTACGGCTGGCTTCGGCGATCCAAAGAATTACGTGGTTCAGACAAACAGCAAAGTCATCGAACGCTGCCTTCTGATGACCACCGACCCTGGCGATTTGGTACTGGACCCCACCTGCGGCTCCGGCACCACCGCCTATGTGGCCGAGAAGTGGGGGCGACGCTGGGTCACCTGCGATACCTCCCGCGTCGCCGTCACCTTGGCCAAGCAGCGCCTGATGACCGCCAGCTACGACTACTTCGAGTTGAAGTATCCTCAGGAAGGGCTGGGTGGGGGCTTCATCTACAAGACGGTGCCGCATATCACCTTGAAGTCGATCGCCAACAACCCGGAGATCGATGAAATCTACGAGAAGAAGCATCCTGCAATCCAACACTGCCTGGAGCGGCTAAACGCCTCCTTGCAGAAGGAACCCCCTACCCGCCCCTTCACCGTGCTGGAAGGCGCTCGCAAGGGGCAGCAGATCGACTTCGTCAAGGATGCCGGCAAGACACAGACACTGCCTTCGGGGGAAGAAGTACCGGTCAATGCCCTGCTCGAGTGGGAGGTACCTTTCGATTATCCCGAGCACTGGAACCGGGAGGCGCTGGACGCTCTGGCTGGGTTCCACTCCTGCCGCCGGGCCATGCAGCAACACATGGATCAAAGCATCGCCAACCATGCCGGCCAGGAGGTGCTCTACGACCAGCCCGAGGTTAGCAAGGATAAGCTGCGCATCACCGGCCCCTTCACCGTGGAGGCAGTGCCCTTCGCCACCGTGCTGGGCCTGGATGAGGCCGAGCAGCCCAAGGAGGCCGACGTCGCCGTGGCCCGCTCCGGGGCCACCTCCCGCCATGCCCAGTGGCGCGAGGAGCTGCTCAAGGCCGGTATCCGCGGCAAGGGGGGCCAGCACCTCAAGCTGATGGACCTCGAGACACTGCCCGGGGCCAAGTACCTGCATGCCGTGGGCACGGTGGCGGAGACCGGTGAACGTGTCGCCGTCAGCTTCGGCCCCGAGTACGCCGCCCTGGAGCAGCGCCAGGTGGAGATCGCCAAGAACGAGGCCGGCGACCTTTTCCCGCTGCCCAAGCTGCTGGTGTTCTGTGCCTTCACCTTCGACCCGGAGGCCGCCAAGGACATCGACAGCATCAAGGGCATCCAGGCCCTCAAGGTGCAGATGAACACCGACCTGCTCACCGAGGACCTCAAGAAGAACGCCCGCAGCAACGAGTCCTTCTGGTTGATGGGCCAGCCGGACGTCGAGGTGCATGAGCTGAAGGACGGCAAGCTGCAGGTCGAGGTGCACGGCTTCGACTACTTCGACACCAAGAGCGGCGAGCTCAAGTCGGGCGGCAAGCGTGACATCGCCGTGTGGGAGCTGGATACCGACTACGACGACCGCTCCCTCTACCCGCGCCAGGTGTTCTTCCCCATGGCCGGCAAGAAGGATGGCTGGTACAAGCTCAAGAAGGACATTCGCGCCGAGCTCAACGAGGAGCTGCTGGGCCAGTACCACGGCACCCAGTCGCTGCCCTTCGAGCCCGGTGATAACCGCTGCATCGCGGTGAAGATCGTCGATAACCGCGGCATCGAATCGCTGAAAGTCGTTCGGCTGGACTGACCCATGACACAGCACACCAGCCTCTTCGAGGTGCTGGCTCGCCATGAGGGAGTCGATACAGAATACAAGGCGGCCAAGGGCGGGCTACCCAAGAGCCTGTGGGAGACCTACAGCGCCTTCGCCAACACTGCGGGCGGCACGCTCTACCTGGGGGTGAAGGAGGGCGACGAGGGGCCATCCACAGCCGGTCTCACGCAAGCGGATGTGGATAAGCTGCGCGGTGAGTTCTGGGTCACGCTCAACAACCCCCAGAAGGTCAGCGCCAATATTCTCCAGGAGCACCATGTCAGCGTCGAGACCCACCAGGGCGACGCCATCCTGGTGATCGAGGTGCCCCGCGCCACCCGTAGTGAGCGGCCGGTCTATATCGGCGTCGACCCCTTCACGGGCAGCTACCGTCGCAACCACGAGGGCGACTTCCGCTGCAACGAGGCCGAGGTGCAGCGCATGTTCGCCGACCGCCTCGACCAGGAGCCCGCGGACAGCCGCATCCTCGAGTACTTCGGTTTCGATGACCTCGACCCCGCCTCGCTCAAGCAGTATCGCAACCGGGTGGCCTCGCGGGTGCCTGATCACCCTTGGTTGACCGAGAACGATCTCGGCCTGCTGAAGAAGCTCGGGGGGTGGCGCAAGGATCGCCGCACCCAGCAGGAGGGGCTGACCCTGGCCGGGCTGCTGATGTTCGGCCAGACGCAGGCCATTCAGGACCCCTTGGCTGTGCCGGGCTTTCATCTCGACTACCGCGAGCGCCTGGCCGAGGATGACGACATCCGCTGGAGCGATCGCCTCACCATCGACGGCACCTGGGAAGCCAACCTCTTCCAGTTCTACCAGCGCGTCGTACAGAAGCTCAGCCATGATCCTGCCCTCAAGGTGCCCTTCCGGCCCGACCGTCGTGCCCAGAGCGATGCCCACGAGGCGCTGACGGAGGCCCTGGTCAACGCCCTGATCCATGCCGACCACACCGGCCAGGGCGGCATCGTGGTCGATCGCTTCAAGGAGCGCTTCGAATTCTCCAACCCCGGCACCCTGCTGCTCTCCCAGGAGCAGCTGCTGGCGGGTGGGGTCACCGAGTGTCGCAACAAGTCGCTGCAGCTGATGTTCCAGCTGCTCGGCGTGGGCGACAAGGCGGGCTCCGGCCTCGACAAGATACGGCGCAGCTGGCACGCCCACCTGTGGCAGCCACCCAGCCTGAAGGAGACCCTGCGCCCCGATCGCGTGATCCTCACCCTGCCGCTGATCAGCGTGATGCCCGAGGACGTGATGGCACGCCTGCAGCAGCGCTTCGGTGAAGCCTTCGAGGCGCTCTCCCCCGATGAGGCGCAGACACTGGTCATCGCCTCCCTGGAGCAGCAGGTCACCAACCGTCGCCTGCAGGAGATGCTGACTCTGCACCGAGTCGATATCACCCAGATGCTCAGCGGCCTGGTGGAGAAGGGCATGTTGGCACCCCATGGACGCAGCCGGGGGGCCTACTACACCCTGCCGGCGTCGCTCGCCGCCCCCACCGATCTCAAGGTGGAGAGCAGCCCCCCACACTCAGAGACTATGTTCCCTCATAGTGAGCCGAGCTCCCCCCACAAGGGCACTACCTTCCCGCATAGTGAAGGGAGCTCCCCCCACAGCGATGCCGATGAGCATGCCCCAGCATGGGAAGCACTGCAGCGCATCGCAGCCCCGGTCGCTGCCGCCAAGCGCACCCCGCCCGAGACGATGCAGGCGACGCTGCTCAAGCTCTGCCAAGGCCGTTTCCTCACGCTGCGTCAGCTGTCCGAGCTGCTCCAGCGTTCGCCCAAGAACATCGGTGAGCGGCATGTGGCCCCGCTGGTGAAGGCAGGCAAGCTCGAGCTGCGCTACCCCAATGTCCCGAACCATCGGCAGCAGGGCTATCGCACGGTAGAAGGAGTTACCGCATGACAACCCGATCACTGATCATCAACTCGCCCTACGATGCGCCCTCGGCCTACTGGGAGCGCGACGGCAAGCAGATGACCCTCCAGCAGGGGCGTCGTCCGGCGGCCTACGAGATCTTCGACACCCGCAACAACACCCAGCGCACCGAGCCCCTGGAGCAGGTCAACCGTATCCGCCAGCGCGTCGATGAGTGGCGGGCGGAGGGCTACCCCGGTGTCACCAGCGTCACCCGCCAGCTGCTCGAGCACTGGCATGCTCGGGGCGACTGGGACCCGGATGCCTGTCGCTGGGAGGGTGGTCCGCGCCAGTACCCGTTCTACTTCTGCCAGCTCGAGGCCATCGAGACCCTGATCTGGTGGCTGGAAGCCCAGGAGCCCTACCGCCAGGGCATCTTCCTCAGCGGTGACGGTGGCCCCTGGGAGCGCATCTGCAACAAGATGGCCACAGGCTCCGGTAAGACATCGGTGATGTCGCTGATCATCACCTGGCAGACCCTCAATGCCATCCACTACCCCAAGGACCGCCGCTTCTCCAAGGCGGTGCTGATCGTCACCCCGGGGCTCACGGTGAAGAGTCGCCTGCAGGTCTTGAAGCCAGGCCACCCCCACAACGTCTATGACGAGTTCAACCTCTGCCCCAACGAAGCCATGCGGCAGCAGCTCAACAGGGTCGAGCTGGTTATCGAGAACTGGCACACCCTGATGCCGCTCAAGGAGCAGGCCCGCTCGGTGGTCAAGAAGGGCAAGGAGAGCGACGAGGCCTTCACCCGTCGCGTGCTGGGGTCGCTGGCCAACGAACGCGACCTTATCGTGATCAACGACGAGGCCCACCACGCCTATCGCCAGCAGGCCGAATCCAAGGTCAGCAAGAAGCAGGCCGAGGAGCTGGGCATCGACCTGGAGGAGGCCACCCGCTGGATAGAGGGCCTGGACCGCATCCACAAGACCCGTCGCATCCGCCGCTGCTTCGACCTCTCCGCCACGCCCTTCGCCCCCACCGGCAAGAGCAACACCGAGTCCGGCCTGTTCGAGTGGATCGTCTCCGACTTCGGCCTCAACGACGCCATCGAGGCGGGGCTGGTCAAGACCCCGCGGGTGGTGGTGCGCGATGATGCCCTGGCCAACGCCAAGACCTACGCCAGCAAGCTCTACCACCTCTACCGCGAGGACGAGGTGAAGGAGGACCTCAACCGCCGGGCCGAACCCACCGCCCCCCTACCGGATCTGGTGCAGAAGGCCTACGCCCTGCTGGCCTACGACTGGAAGGAAACCCGGAACCAGTGGGAAGCGGCCGGCCACACCATTCCCCCGGTGATGCTCACCGTCTGCAACCGCACCGAGACCGCGGCGCGTATCGAGCACTTCTTCAACGGCGGTGACTGCCTGATCCAAGCGACCCAGGCCCCGGATGCCACCCTGCGGGTCGATTCCAAGGTGCTCGAGAAGGCCGAGCAGGGCGAAACCATCACCAAGGACAAGCTATACGCTGCCCGGCTGGAGGCCCTCATCAAGGCCGCCAGTCTCCCCGGCGACAAGGAGGCCGACCTGCTGGCCATGAAGCAGGAGGAGCAGCTGCGCGCCCTGGTCGATACCGTCGGCAAGCGCGGCCAGCCGGGGCAGTATCTTCAGAACGTCATCTCGGTAGCCATGCTCTCCGAGGGCTGGGATGCCGCCAACGTCACCCACATCATGGGGCTGCGTGCCTTCACCAGTCAGCTATTGTGTGAGCAGGTGATCGGGCGTGGGCTACGTCGCGTTTCCCACGACATGGACGCCGATCGCAAGTTTCTCCCCGAGTACGTCAACGTCTTCGGCGTACCGCTCTCCATCTTCCAGGACGCCAGCGAAGGCGGCGAGGCACCCCCGCCGCCAAAGCCCAGCGTGCGTATCGAGGTGGAGCCAGGCCGCAACCACCTGGAAATCCGCTGGCCCAACGTCGATCGCATCGACAACGTCCTCAAACCCGAGCTGGTGATCGACTGGCAGAGTGTACCCATACTGACCCTCGACCCGGCCCAGACCCCGCTCAATGCGGATATCGCTCCCTCGCTGACCGGCTCACCCAACCTGGCCATGGCCACCGAGATCGACCTCGAGCGGGCGGTCGAGGAATTCCGACTGCAGAATCTGATCTTCCGCGCGGCTCGCAAGCTCTACCTGCAGAACCAGGCCGCCTTCGGTGGCGACAAGCAGTACCTCGCCGTGCAGCTGATCAGGCTGGTTGAGCAGTTCCTGGAAAGCGACAAGCTGGATATCCCCAGCCTCTGGCACCAGGACCCGGTACGGCGTCGGCTGCTCTTCGCCCTCAACATGGATACCGTGGTAGGGCACGTCAGCCGCTACGTCACCGAGCAGAACGTGGAGCGCCAGGAACTGATCTTCGAGGAGCACCAGCCCATCGGGGCCACGTCTTACATGCGACCCTGGCTCACCACCAAGCCCTGCGCCCCGACCGAGCGCTCCCAGATCAGCCACGTCGTTTACGACAGCGCCTGGGAGAAGATGGTCGCCGACGTCTGCGAGGACCACTCCGGCATCGCCGCCTGGGCCAAGAACGACCACCTCGACTTCAAGGTGCGCTACCTGTGGCGAGGCTCCTCGCGCAACTTCGTGCCCGACTACCTGATCCGACTCACCAACGGCAAGACGCTCGTGCTCGAGGTGAAGGGCCAGGACAGCCAGCAGAACGCTGAGAAGCGTGCCGCCATGGAGACCTGGGTGAAGGCCGTCAACGAGCAGGGTGGGTTCGGCCAGTGGGCCTTCGATACCGTGTTCGAGCCAGCCCAGACACGGGACGTCATCGAGAGGTATCTATGAATTGCTTACGCAGAGGATGTCTAATGGTTTGATATTGAGCTACTTTCCATCCTCTATGTACTCAAGAAGGTCTCCCACCTCGCAGTCGAAATAACGGCACAGCTCGTCTATCACATCCAGTTCCACTCGACTGGCATTTTCGTGATAGAGGCGAGTGATGGTGCCTCGATTGATGCCTGTATCACGTGCTACATCGGTGATCTTTAGCTTACGCTCACCCAGCATACGAGAGAGATGGCACTTGATCATCTTCCCACCATAAAAATCAATTTGATCTCCTGTAGTCCAAAATGGCTTGCAAGTGATCTTCTTTGGGCTATAGTGACCTACAGGAGATCACCAAGGGTTGCCAAGCAGATCCTTTGGTCTCCTGCAAACCATAGCACATAAGGAGACCGTCATGGCTCATGTCTATCTGACGACGTCTGAGCTGGCCGCGCGCATCAAGTATGACGTTCGTACCATCCGAGAGCGTCTCAAGGATCGTGTCCTCCTGGAGGGCATCCACTACATCCGTCCGTTCGGAGGCCGCAAGATTCTCTACCTCTGGGAGCCCATCGAGCGTGACATGAAGCTCTATTCCGCCGAGGAGAGCCTGGGTGTGCCGATGGCACGAGGGGGTGTCTGCCATGGGTAAGATTCGCGCAAGGGAAGATAACGGGAAACTCTTCTTTGACTTCCGGTACTTGGGTAAGCGCTGTCGTGAGCAAACAGCCCTGGATGACACGCCTGCCAACCGCCGCAAGCTGATCAAGATCATGGAGAAGATCGAGGCCGAGATCATCCTCGATAGCTTCGACTACGGGCGCTACTTCCCCAACAGTCAGCGAGCCGAGACGCTAAGCAAGAAAGCGTTGAAGTCCCAGGGGGGGTACCGGGAGACGCCTTTGCTGGCCGAGTTCGCCGAGACCTGGTTCGCGGAGAAGGAGATCGAGTGGCGAAACTCGCAGATCAGGACGGTGCGCAGCAGCCTCGATCGCCACATCCTGCCCCAACTGGGGGAGAAGGAGGTCGGCAGCATCACCCGAGCAGACATTCTTGAGTTCCGGTCATCCCTCGCCAAAGTGACTACCCGGAGCGGCAAGAAGCTATCTGCCAGTCGCATGAACCACATCATGACGCCTCTGCGCATGATGCTGAATGAAGCCGCCGACCGCTTTGAGTTTAGCTCACCGTATCGGGGGATTAAATCGCTGAGGGTGCCGCGTACCGATGTCCAACCGTTCACGCTCGAGGAGGTGTGGCGCATCATTGACAACGTGCGGCCCGACTTCCGCGACTACTACACGGTACGTTTTTTCACCGGCATGCGCACCGGTGAGATTGATGGCCTGCCCTGGGCCAATATCGATTTCTCCCGTCGCCAGATCCTGGTCAAGCAGTCGCTGGTACACGGTGAGGTAGTAGACACCAAAACAGATGGCTCGAGCCGTGCCATCGACATGTCGGAGCCGGTCTATCAGGCACTGCGGTCGCAGCAGCAAGTGACCGGAGGTCAGCGGTTGGTGTTCTGTAACCGGGTGGGCAACGCGCTGGACCATCAGAATATCACCAAGCGCATCTGGTACCCGCTGCTTGATGAGCTGGAGTTGAGTCGTCGGCGGCCTTACCAGACCCGGCACACGGCCGCCACATTGTGGCTCGCCGCGGGTGAAAACCCGGAATGGATCGCTCGGCAGATGGGCCACACCACGACTGAAATGCTGTTCAGGGTCTATTCGCGTTATGTACCCAACCTGACCCGACAGGATGGCTCTGCCTTCGAGACCATGCTGAGAACAGCCCAACAAGCTTCCGAAATAGACCATGAAGACGCAGAGGAGGTGAGCCATGCCCGCTGATCTCTACAGCATAGCTGCCGTTCAAGACACCTTGATCACTCGGTCGGCCCGTCGCAACGTTAGAAAGCTGGCCAGTGCCATCGGCCTGGCTCTTAACATTCGACCCGGCTGTGGTTTGGTGATGCTGCTGGGTACCGGCTGCGAGCGAAATAACCAGGAGGCATTGGAGTCTTGGGTGGCGCAAACCCTGATTGATCGTGACCTGCTGCCGACCCGTGAGGTTATCCCAATGCTCATTGACGCTCTGGAAAAAGCATTGACGCGTTGGGAAGAGGGGGGGAGATAATGATGAGACAAGTAAATAATCCTCCCTGCATCATCGAGGCAGTGATGCAGGTAGAGCGCCACGACTGGCTAATACCGGAGCTGGAGAGTAGTACACGACGGATATGGCTCTTGGGCAATGGGAGGCGATTTGAGGTCAATTGGCGTGACTGGGTGCAGGAAACACTGATCCTTCCAAAGCCAGGCATGTGGATTCATGCGAGACTTCGGGCCCAGCAGGTTCCGTCCGGTTCCTGGATGCTGGAACGATATGTAGTGCTCAAGCCGTAATAAAGGATGGCTCGGTCAGGGTTGTAGCCTGGCCGAGCCTAATGCATTTCAGAAATATTGTACGAAAAGAAAAACAAGTTAATACATAATTTATACCATCGCTTCCTTCCGGCCTGCGATGCCGGCCATTGCTAGCCAATGTGACCGTCAGTCAATGTCAACTATCCGTTCCCTTTCCATGTTTGGAGAACACAGAACAGGAGAAAGAAAACTCATCATAAAGATTGCTCACTAGTCATTTTTTCAAGCAAGTCTGATTCTATTACGACACCAGCTGTGAAAATGGCAAACCTGAGGCAGGGCCAGAGAGTGTATTTTAATTCTTCTTGAGATTTTTCATAGTAAAGTCGTAAGTTAGCAAGTCCGTTAGGGTCCCGTGTGGGTTGATCATTCTCACGGATCATGCACTTTACTTGTGATCGTTTAATTTCGAGTAATTGACTCCAATAGGCTTGAGCTTCTGCAGGGTTGGCACCGGATGGTATCTCAACGAATAATTTTGCATATGACATTATTTGCAATTTTTCGCACATCTTAAGTGCAGGTCCAAGGTGGCGCTTGTCACGGAAGTTGACTTGGCCAGCTGACCTCTGAATTGCGCTGTGAAATATTTCTAGTGAATCATAGCACTGTTCAGGATCTTCAAGATACCACTCAATGATTTTGTGAAAGAAGGTGTTGCTTTCCTTCTGATGCTCTGGAGACCTAGGTGGAGCTAAACACCTCTTTATTTCAGGAAGGTATGCCCTGATAATCTTATCACCAGTCAACGGATTCTTTACACGTTGCTTACCATAACGCTGGCGCCCGTTACGGCGGCTGGTTGTCATTTCCATAAGTGATGATGCTTTAATGACCCACTGATCAATCACGATATCAGGCATTTGGAAACGATATGCAATAGCTAAAACCGATTGTCTCAGGGACTTGCCAATGGCTTCCTCTCTTTCGATGCTTGCCAAAATCCTATATACAAATAGGGGGCTAATTAATTTTATCATTGGTGTTGCAATGTTATTTACTTTAGTCAGGGGGAAAGTTTCCCAGTGCCCTTCAGGTGGGGGCTCAAGGTATGGACGCCATACTTCTTTACCTAAACCAGCTATTAGCTCTTTTGATGTGGTCTCACCTTTTATTTTCTTCCGCGACCTCCACACAGGCAGCGACTCTCTTGACAAGCCTAAAAGCGCAGCTTGTTGATCCTGTGGGAGAGCCAAATCATCGGACTCCCAAAGATGATTGCCAAGTATCAAGTCAGTTAAATGTGAGTAGCTCCGAAGAGTCTCTGCAGGACTGATATGACCATGGTAGCTACTAATTAACCATATCCTTCCTCGGCATGTCTGTTTACTTTTCGCCATTCCCAGTGCGCTAGATAAGTCATGGTGATAGTATGGAATGGCACATTCACCATTGTCATCCGTTACAAACTTTTTGGGTAATGGCCTGCCATTTCCAGGGTTGTCAATATGGGCATGAGCGAATGTTACACTTGAATGTCTCAAATGATGGAATCGGGCATTCGGCATACCGCTAGCGATTTTCAGTGCTTTTGTTATGGGAAGGAATAGCTCCATGTCGCTTAGTGGCCGGTGGTCTTGGCCCGGGAGGCAAAGAAAAAGTTCTTTTCCAAGCGCTTTATAACCGGTTTCAGAGTGGCGTTTATCTAACCAATAAACTACTTTTTCCATCTCATTTTTTGACAAGAATGGATCCATGGGGATGCGGCGGGTTGCGGACTCTGATTTACCATTATGGATCCAACTTTCCATGTTCGACATGGTCTCACTCAGATTTTGATTTACGTCAGCGATCTTTAGATTTCTTATTTCGCCTCTTCTAAGACCACATCGATATCCTAAAATTAAGGCGATATGTTGTATCTCTTTAAACCTAAATGCTTGGTCTGATTTAACTATTATGTCTAGAGACCTTTTGTACTCAGCAGGCGTGATTATGTTGTTGTCAACTCGTGTTTCCTGGCGAGCTGAAGACCCTATTTCAAGGGGAGGTATATCCTCAAATTTTTCCATCAAGAACTCATGAAATTGGCTAAGGGACCATGATTTAATGTTGTAGTTGTGGTCGCTGCTTGATTTGGAAAGGATATTCTCATAAATATTTGCCCATTCCTCATGACCTAGTGAAGACAGGTCTTCATGTTGAGATGCCAATGAAGTTAATAAACGACCATTGATTCCTGATTTCCCAATATAATTTTTTATAGTAGAGATTGATATCTTAGATTTCTGCACGCTGCCATTTATCAAAAGGTGGTAAGTCCAATGACCAATAGCTTGAATGATAGGGCTATTCAGATGTGAAGATGACAAGAAGTTATGAATGTTGTCTTTTACATATTTTCTTCCCGAGCTTCCGGCATAGCTGTCCGTTTTCAACAAGTCGTATAATTCAGTGAACCTCTGTGTTTGGTCTGTATTCGCAGCTCCAGTGTGTAGAGACTTTTTTCCGATGGAAATTCCAGGATTATAGAAAGGTTCAGTGCTATCATCATCACCTTTTTTTTCAAGGCTACTGTCTATCTTTCCTGTCATCAAACGATGCCAGCCTGATGGGTCTAGCGAAATGCTGACATTTTTTGATTTTGAATAGTGTACCAAATAGCCGGGGAGAGTGTGAGACGCTGCAGCCACTCCATAAGAAATGAGAGTTTCCAAGAGTTTTTCCTGAGACATTGATATTCTTTTGTCAAGATCCTGAACATACTCCTGCAGGCACTGATAAACGCTCTTGTTTAGATGATGGGTACCTGACATTTTTTTGTAATAGCTGAGCAAAGCCAATGAGCTCGTTGGTCCAGGGAATAGCCTTCTATATATTTTTTGGTCGTTTTTTGGCTCATTATTTAAGCTGCTCTCTAGTGCAGTAAGTGAGTTTTTGTGTTTTTCTGTAATACTTCCTTCCAAAGTAAGGTATATTTTTTCATCCAGTACTCCAACACCATTTGAAACAGCCTCACTAAGTTTTTTAATCCAGTATTTGTTTAACAGTGCTCCTTCTGTTATCAGGCAAAAAGCAAACCTTCCAAATGCCCAGCCGGGTGAACGGAATTCTGTTGACTGGGCTAGGCCTGCCTTTTCATGTTTATCCATAAGTTCATCGTATTCAGATAAAAGTTTATAGCTTTTTATAGTGAATGGGTTTTCTTCCCTAGCTTTGGTAACCATTGGCGAGGGTACTGAAACATCCCAGCCTAAATCCCTGCAGCCTTTATCTAGGCCGCGGGACAAAAAATTGTGAGCAATCTTATGTGCAGCACCACTATGCTCCTTGGCAATCCAATCAATGAGATCTTCAATCTTGGAATCTACAACCTGAATTCCTTTGACTCCATTTACCAGGCGCGGGTCAATGAGATAGACCCTTTCAATCACACTTTTTTTAATTTTGTGCTTTTCATTCTTTCTTTGTGCAGCACGTACTAAGTCGCCGGGAGTATCATCGGCATATTTTACAGGCTCACCAAGCCCCCATCCGTTCCATACGCTACCGAGATTCATGAAAACCCCCTAGCCACCTTCCATTGGCTCCTTTCGAGCAAGGTCTCTATTGCCGCTCTTGTTGTCGATAAGTACTGGTGTGTACAGAATGTCGAAAACCGGCTGTATGGTACTTGGTCGCAGCCCCAATGCCCCATGAATGTATCAACATATTCACCTGGAACCTCAAGCTCTCGCAGTCTTGTCCGTAGATAGTGTCTGTTCATATTGAGTGGCGGTTTTGTTTCCAAGGATAGGTGCCTCTGCAGCCTTTCTGGAGTTACTCGCTGAGGTTCCATATTCCTAGAGAGAAAGAATAATGGCCTACTGGTGTTTTTGTCGAAAATGATTGATAGCCTCTCTTTCAAGAAGTTGCAGTGGTCAACATAATGATTAACTTGGTCAACAAGAAGTCCTGTTGCCGGTACTAGCCTTGAGTTTGTCAAGTTGTCATCAACTTTGTCAGAAATTACAACAGTTTTTCTTCGTATATTGATATGGCTAAGGTCTGAGAGGGGGTCTTTTATACTTCTGTAGCCTGTGCTGAACATGATAAGCATTGCTGTATATAACGTCAGAGCGTTATGCGTCCGAACGATAAATTGAGGGTCATATGTTTTCATTTTTTCATTCATGCACCTTTGGTAAAGATCTTTTGCTACTTCAAATATATAAGACTCCTTTGGTGTTATTGGCGATCCTACTCTTTCTTTCTCTCTACTTTCATCCAAGAAATCTAGTTGTTCGGGCGATGATCCTATGGCTGCATCTTGTATGCGCTTCATTACGTTTTCATAAACTTTGCACAAGTGATCGATCCTTGGAGTGTAGTAATAAAGCGATGAAATAGAGCCTGTCGCTGGAAGTGTTCCTGTTATGAGGGAAGCTTCAGCGATATCTCCACTGCTAAAAACTGTTTGGTGAAACAATGTATTTGTGATCCTGTGTAATGTTAAGCGAGTTTTGAATTTTTTATTTGTCGCTGATACTATTTTTTTGACATTCTCTTCTAGCGTCTTTTGACGGTTTTCATTGAACAGACCTGATGACCGTTTATGTGAGCGATCGCTGGCTTTTTTAATTGAACTACTCATCAGCCTCCATATCTCAATTGGAATTTTGAAGGAAGATTTCTCTACCGTTGTCTCAAAATTGTCTTTCCAATTCGAATTCAATTGACGCCTAGACTCTGGTTCAATAATCCCACTCGCCCATGAATTATCTTCGACGATAATAAATATATCGTTTTCGTTTATTCGTTTTGGTAGGTGAGTCCTTTTTCTCACTACCCTTGTGTTAATGATGCTTTCCAAGGGGCGTCCAGTAATTAGCATCAGGCATATCACAGTTGTGGCATGTGGATTGTGTTGTGATAAAACTGACTCCCATAGCTTTCTGATTTCGTAGCTGCTCAGTTGATCCCATCTAAACGGGATCAACTGAGCATTTTTCTTGATATGCTTGTCGGCTAATTGGGTACGGAACGTAGACTGTAATGTGGTGTCCCCTTTTTTTGTTTTTAAGGGCTGTGACTCACGTTGGTACTCTATGTTAGATATTTCCTCCGTGATCGCGAGCCCAGTTGACTTTAGGTTTTGTTCAATGTGGTTAATTTTTTCCCTATCGCTTGTGCCGTAGCATATTTCCCTAGATATTATTGTCGGTGATGCATTTAGCCCACTTAAGACAAACTCAAACTTCAACTTTTCTTCGAATACATTTGAGGCTTTTCGATTTTTTCGTTTTAACGGTCCTTCATGCGGTGATCGGGCAGCATACGAAAATGCTAAAAATCTTTCTATGTTCTTTACATAGGAAGCATCATTTTCTTCAAGGAAGTTTTCGTACTTATTTTGCTCAGTAGTTTCTTCCAGTTTCCTATATATCTGAGTGGTGTCAAATATATCAAAAGCAATGTTCTTCATTGCCTCATTAGATATTAGCCGTACCGAGCGACAGGCAGCCTCGAGGTTAGGTTTGTATCGATCTTTATATAGTTTTTTATTTTTCTGGTTGTTATAGTCTGCCGATTTATCCCTGAGGATTTCATCCCTCCACCATTTAGCAGCATGGATGATATGTGCAGTTATGGTGTAGCTTGCCTCAACCAACTCTTCTGGCCTTTTTCGTAACTCACTCAGGAGTGATGTTATTGGAGAGTCTGACAGAATCCCCCGAGAGCCGGATTTTGGAATATCTTGCAAGGTTTTCATCAATTTTGTTTTTTTCGTCTCTGACAAAAGCTCCTCTCGTGAATTGCTGAGTGTTTGCAAATTCCAGCAGGAGTAGTCCCCGTTGAATTCACTAACAATCCTCTCTAAGTTTTCGATGATTCTTTCAATGCAGTCTCCCCAGTCAGTGACTCCATAATAGTCTTGGCGTGGCTGTAATGCCTCTTCTATTACGTTAATAGTGTCTTTTGAAACTTCGTGATGTGACATGTTCATGGTTTACATTTTTGTTCTGGGGTTGATTTGAGTTATTTCGCAGAATCCTTTCTTGGATTCAAATTTCTTACATATTTTTATAAGTATTTTTTCGTCGGTATTGAGGAGGGCTTCTCTTAGCTGAAGGGCTCTTTGTGAACTTATACTGTTTTCCAGGCTGAAAAACAAAATATTAATAAGCTCATTGGTGGCAATAAGATTTATTTGATCATGTTGTGGTATGTGCTCTATCACAATGCATGGCACCCTCTTTTCTTCAAGGCTTTTAGCTACCTCGAGTGAACGAAAATTTCCAACCAAGATGAAGTTGTTGGCTTTGTTTTTGCAGACCAGTATGGGGTGCTGGTATAAGAAATTTTTCCTGCTGTCCTCGCTTAGCAGGCTTAGATCTTTTATTACTGGGATGCTGCTCATCATCAACATCTCTATATGTGAGGATGTTGCGGGAAGAGAAATCTTCTCTATGTTGATCACCTTGAGGCTAGGCTTGGAGTATTCTGAAGACAAAAGCATTCTCTTCCCTTGATAATGTCATGGGATGATTCGGCCGCAGAAAGCCACACTGGTTGATGTGGTATCAGCCAGCTACAGTGACTCGTAGGCGTTGTTTGCTAGATGTAGAGCGCTCCGGTAGGACGTCAGCGCTTTCAAATCTATCGGCTATTCATATTTGACTTACTCCTCGTTGGCCTTGTTCTAAGATGTCTCTGAGCAGTGTTTGGCAGCTGGTGACCGCATCACTCAGTGGTCTTCTCCAGCATGGCTAAAAGCGACTCTTTGAATATGCTATCAACCGGCCTATCGGCGATTGGGAAAATTCGGCAAGTTTTTTGATATCGTTTGGGTATAAGCATATATCTATATGTTTATTCATCATTGCTAGCCTCTCATGTGCCTCGTGAAGACCATGCTAGCCAGCTGCTGCGCCAATCCCATGGATTTTTAGATCTGGCTGCTTGTCATCGGTGAGAGCTTTCGGATGATCGACGTCCCCATGATCCATGCTGGCTGAAAACCGCATTTCTCGCGCCTTGATGGTAGCGTGGGCTCCTACCAGAACCATGAAATCCACGATTTGATGATGTGGTGTTGTGGCTAGAAAATCTTGCCCTCATGCAGGAAGGCTGCACCCAGAAGCAGTTCCATGGGCGATGTATGGGGAAGGGGAGATGAGGTGCTGAGAACAATGGCTCTGAATGTTCAGAGCCAGCAGTTGGTGGCTAGATGGAAATCCCAGCTTGGTGGAGCTAGCCCCGCTCAAGTGGTCACTGGTTTTTCAATCTCGAGTCCAGCTCGGTAAGCCTCGAAAGCATGCTGTGCGGCGCTGATGGCCCGTTGCTGCTCCTGAGCATTGAGCCGTGTTGTGGTGAGTTGTGCCACGAAGTTACGCCAGTGCCAATGTCCCTGCGAAGCTGCGAAGAAACTCACTGGCGCGGCTTCTCCCAAGGTGTCGTGCAAACACCGGACAATGACTTCGGCCCCGAGGCGTGAGCCCTCCAGTACGTAGCGAAGGCCCAGCAACTCTGCGGCACTCCGGGGCACAGAGGGCCTGTGCGAGATGTCCGTGTCAGTCTGCGCAACGCCGAGCGCCGCCAGGTCGGCCTCCAGTGCCGGTAGGCGACAGGGGGAGAGCAGCTCGGCTTGTCCGAGATACATGGCTCCCTCCGCGACGGCGCCCTCCAACGCCGCCTGTGGCGCGTGCAAGGCGAGTAGCGAGCGCCTGTAGCCATTCAGGGTCAGGCCCGGGCGCAGCAGCCGCTGCAGCTCTGGGTGGTGATCCAACGCGTGGTGATAGTCACGGGTGGAATCCCGTAGCTGCAGCAACAGGGCTGGGGCTCGGGCGATGTCTCGGCGCGTTTTACTCATCACGGCCGAAGGCCGAGGCCAGTACTCGCAGCTTGAGCAACTTGAGGTGGGTGTTGGCGGGCCAGGGACGTGAGTAGCCCAGGCGCTGTTCCACCCAGCGCTCGAAGGAGCGCCTTGGAGCAATGGGATGCTCACCACTCGGGTTCTCGGTGGGCTTGTCGGGGTTGCCGCCCCAGGCCACCTCCTGTACCTCCTCGCGCCGGCACAGCAGCAGACGCAAGCGTCTGCCGTCTTCCAGCGTAACTTCACTCGCCAGCAATCCGGCTACCTCGGAGAGCGGCATGTCCGGGCACTCCCGGGAGAGGCTCTCGCTGATACGGGTGGAACTTGCGTCGCTATCGCACCAGGCTAGCACTGCCTCCAGTGCCTCTGGTTCCAAGTGCAGACCGTCGCTGTACAGGCCGAGCCCGTCATCGAGCATGACCCCGTCTGCGGCGAACTCCTCCCGGAGCCAGCGGCCGATGTTTGGCCAGGCAGCCTCCAGGCCACCCTCGTCGATGACCTCCCGGCTCATGGCGTCGAAGCGTCGTTCGATGGTGTCGGTGAGCTCCATCCGCTGACGGGTTTCGTAGTCGCGACGGGCCAGCTCGTAGCGCTTGACCTTGTCGGCGAGTTGACGGAGTGCCGGTGGTGCCAGCCTGCGCGGCCTATAGGCGTGAAGCGAGATCAGCCCGGCCAGGCGGTTGGCTGTCATCAGCGGAAAGGAGATCGCTCCCACCACGCCCATGTTGGCCATGTAGAGGCGGTGTACCGGTGACACGCTGCGCAGGTCGACCAGGGAGAGATCTGAGCGGCTTGGACTAGCGCTGAGAACTTCTACGCTCTCGGCCTGGGCATTGGGGATGGTGCGCCAGGGATTGCGTGCATAGAGTTCGCGGGCGATCTGGGGAATGTCGCTGGCCGGGAAGCGCAGCCCCAGGTAGCTGCCCTCAGCCGCTTCGCTTCTGGCTTCAGCCAGGAGTTAAGCTCAAGTCTGGTGTATGGGAGGAGGTAGGAAGGGTGGCGTATCCTGTTGGTTGATCACGACCAAGATCTCAACCAACACGAGTGGATACGCCATGACCGATTCTACCCTCCGGGCTCTTTCACAACCAGAACCCCAGGTCACTGACCCGCTGCACGAGCTGCTGCGACGAGGTGCCCGTGACCTGATCGCCAAGGCCGTCGAGGCCGAGCTGGCCACCTTCCTGGCGCAGTATGCCGATCAGCGGCTCGACGATGGACGACAGGCCGTGGTCCGCAACGGCTACCTGCCCGAGCGCACGGTCCAGACCGGGATTGGGGATGTCAGCGTGCAGGTGCCCAAGGTGCGTGACCGCAGCGGCGGTGGTGCTCGCTTCAACAGCAGCCTGCTGCCGCCCTACCTGAAGCGGGCCCGCAGCATCGAGGAACTGATCCCCTGGCTCTACCTGAAGGGGATTTCCACTGGCGACTACCAGGAGGCGCTGGCGGCGCTGCTGGGCGACCAGGCCAAGGGGCTCTCGGCCAACACGGTGTCTCGGCTCAAGAAACAGTGGGAAGACGAGCATACCGAGTGGCGGCAGCGTGACCTGTCAGACCGTCGCTACGTCTACTGGTGGGCCGACGGCGTGTACAGCAACGTGCGCATGGATGACCGCCTGTGCCTGCTGGTGATCATCGGCGTCACGGAGCAGGGCCGCAAGGAGCTGGTGGCTGTCGAGGACGGCTTCCGTGAGTCGGCTGACAGCTGGGAAACGCTGCTGACGGGGCTGCGAGAGCGCGGCCTGACCACGGCTCCCAGGCTGGCGGTGGGCGACGGTGCCATGGGGTTCTGGTTGGCGCTGAGCAAGATCTACCCGGAGACCGACCATCAGCGCTGCTGGGTCCACAAGACCGCT
>NZ_AXCA01000047.1:0-873 GCF_000475415.1 Halomonas sp. PBN3
CAAGCGGGCCGACTTCCCGCGCTTCAAGAAGAAGGGCCGGCGCGACAGCTTTCGCTATCCCGATCCCAAGCAGATTCGGCTCGACCAGGGCAATCGCCGGCTGTACCTGCCCAAGCTCGGCTGGTTGCGCTTCCGCAAGAGCCGTGAGGTGCTGGGAGCGGTCAAGAACGTCACGGTCAGCCAGTCGGCGGGCCGATGGTTCGTCTCGATCCAGACGGAACGCGAGGTCGCGGTGCCGGCACCCACTGGCGGCGCCGTGGGCATCGACCTGGGGGTGGCGCGGTTCGCCACACTCTCCGATGGCAGCTTCCTGGCGCCCCTCAATAGTTTCAGAAAGCACCAGGCGGCGCTGCGCAAGGCGCAGCAAGCCATGAGCCGCAAGGTCAAGTTCAGCCACAACTGGAAGAAGGCCAAGGCCCGCGTCCAGAAGGTTCAGTCTCGCATCGCCAATGCCCGGCGCGACTACCTGCACAAGGCTTCCGCCACGATCAGCCAAAACCACGCGCTCGTGGTGCTGGAAGACCTACAGGTTAGCAACATGTCGCGCTCGGCCAGAGGCAGTGTCGAGCAGCCCGGCCGCCACATCCGCCAGAAGTCCGGCCTCAACCGTGCGGTCCTCGACCAGGGCTGGTACGAGTTTCGACGCCAACTCGACTACAAGCTGGCCTGGCGTGGGGCGCATCTGGTCGTCGTGCCACCGCACAACACCAGCCGCACCTGCCCCGAGTGCGGGTGTGTCGCCGCAGAAAACCGGCGTAGTCAGGCACGGTTTGTCTGTATCGAATGCGGCTTTGCGGCCAATGCCGATCATGTCGGCGCCATCAATGTGTTAAGGGCGGGGCACGCCCGGTTAGCCTGTGAAGTGAGTGGTGC
>NZ_AXCA01000048.1:0-30422 GCF_000475415.1 Halomonas sp. PBN3
ACTCCATCCCATTGCTACCGATGCCATCCCTGGCATAGGACCTCCTCTTCGGCTTGCCCCCAGCGCCCCTCGCTCCTTGCCACTTCACACCGGCTTAAAGCCAGCCTTACACCCCCAGGTAGTCCAGGATGCCCTCGGCGGCCTGGCGCCCCTCGTAGATGGCGGTGACCACTAGGTCCGAGCCGCGCACCATGTCGCCACCGGCGAAGATTTTCTCGTGGCTGGTCTGGAAGGCGAACTCGCTCTGCTCGGCGGCCTTGACCCGGTCACGCTCGTCGACCTCGACCCCCGCCGTCGCGAACCACTCGGGCGGGTCGGGCTGGAAGCCGAAGGCGATGACCACGGCGTCGGCGGGGATCACCTCCTCGGAGCCCGGCACCACCTCGGGGCGGCGGCGGCCGTTCTCGTCGGGCTCGCCCATGCGGGTGCGCACCACCTTGACCCCCTCGACCTTGCCCTCGCCCACCACGGCGACGGGCTGGCGGTTGAAGAGGAACTCCACGCCCTCCTCGCGGGCGTTGGCCACCTCCTTGCGTGAGCCGGGCATGTTCTCCTCGTCGCGGCGGTAGGCGCAGGTGACGCTGGTGGCGCCCTGGCGGATCGAGGTGCGGTTGCAGTCCATGGCGGTGTCGCCGCCGCCCAGCACCACCACCCGCTGGCCCTTGAAGGAGATGTACTCCCCCGGGTCCTTCTCGAAGCCCAGGCAGTGGTTAACGTTGGCGATCAGGAAGTCCAGGGCCTTGTAGACGCCGGGCAGGTTCTCGCCGGGGAAGCCGCCCTCCATGTACTTGTAGGTACCCATACCCAGGAACACCGCGTCGTACTCCTCGAGCAGGCTGTCGAAGGTGATGTCGCGGCCGATCTCGACGCCGAGGCGGAACTCCACCCCCATCTCCTCGAACACCGCGCGGCGGCGCTCCATGACATTCTTCTCGAGCTTGAATTCAGGGATGCCGAAGGTGAGCAGGCCGCCGATCTCGGGGTTGCGGTCGAACACCACCGGCTTGACGCCATTGCGCACCAGGATGTCGGCACAGCCCAGTCCCGCCGGGCCGGCGCCGACCACCGCCACCCGCTTGTCGGTCCAGCTCACCTGGGACATGTCCGGGCGCCAGCCCATGGCGAAGGCGGTGTCGGTGATGTACTTCTCCACCGAGCCGATGGTGACGGCGCCGAAGCCGTCGTTGAGGGTACAGGCGCCCTCGCAGAGGCGGTCCTGGGGGCACACCCGGCCACACACCTCGGGCAGCGAGTTGGTCCGGTGGCACAGCTCCACCGCCTCGAGGATGTTGCCCTCGCTGACCAGCTGCAGCCAGTTGGGAATGTAGTTGTGCACCGGGCACTTCCACTCGCAGTAGGGGTTGCCGCAGTGCAGGCAACGATGCGACTGGCTGGCCGCCTCCTGGGGCTTGAAGGGCTCGTAGATCTCGGCGAACTCCCGCGAGCGGGTGCGGGCGTCGCGTTTCTCGGGGTCCTGGCGACCCACGTCGATGAACTGGAAGTCGTTGCTCAGACGGTTTGCCATCTTGTCTCTCCTGGAAGTCCTGTCGGCTGCCCCGCCGGTGCCCGGCGGGGCGCATCACCTGTTGTCAGTGGCGCGGTTTCGGCTGTCGCCGCCGCTTATTCCGGCTGACGCCGGGATTGGGCCAACAGGCTGTTCAGGCTCGCCGCCTTGGGCTTCACCAGCCAGAAGTGGCGGGTGAAGTCGCTGAAGTCCTCGAGGATGGCGCGGCCGCGGGCCGAGCCGGTCTCGGCGACGAACTCCTCGATCACCTCGCGCAGGTGGCGACGATAGGCTTCCATGGCCTCGGTATTGACCCGGTGGATCTCCACCAGCTCGTGGTTGTACTTGTCGACGAAGGTGCGGTCCTCGTCGAGCACATAGGCGAAGCCGCCGGTCATGCCCGCGCCGAAGTTGACCCCGGTCTCGCCGAGCACGGCCACCAGGCCGCCGGTCATATACTCGCAGCAGTGGTCGCCGGCGCCCTCGATCACCGCGTGGGCGCCGGAGTTGCGCACCCCGAAGCGCTCTCCGGCGGTGCCCGCGGCGAACAGCCTGCCGCCGGTGGCGCCATAGAGGCAGGTATTGCCGACGATGGCCGTGCGATGGCTCTCGAAACGGCTGCCCTTGGGCGGGGTGATCACCACCTTGCCGCCGTTCATGCCCTTGCCGACGTAGTCGTTGGCATCGCCCTCCAGGTAGAGGTGCAGGCCGCGGGCATTCCACACCCCGAAGCTCTGGCCGGCCACGCCGGTGAAGCGGGCGGTGACCGGGGCGTCCTCGAGGCCCGCCTCCCCATAGCGCTTGGCGATGGCGCCGGAGGTCAGCGCGCCCACGGAGCGGTCGCAGTTGGTGATGGTGAAGGCGAACTCGCCGCCGCTCTTCTGCTCGACGGCCTCCTTGAGCGCCTCCAGCACCTCCTGGTTCTTGGCGCCCGGGTCATGGGGCACATTGCGACTCACCTGGCAGAACTGCGGGGCGTCCGCCGGCACGTGGTCGTTGCCGAGCAGCGGGGTGAGGTCAAGCTTGCGCTGGGAGGCGGTCACCCCCTCGATCGCCTCGAGCAGGTCGGTGCGGCCGATCAGGTCGGTGAGCTGGCGCACGCCGAGCATGGCCATCAGCTCGCGCACCTCCTCGGCGATGAAGCGGAAGTAGTGCTTGACCATGTCCACGGTGCCGCGGAAGTGCTCGCCACGCAGGTAGTCGTGCTGGGTGGCCACGCCGGTGGCGCAGTTGTTGAGGTGGCAGATGCGCAGGTACTTGCAGCCCAGCGCCACCATCGGCGCGGTACCGAAGCCGAAGCTCTCGGCGCCGAGGATCGCCGCCTTGACCACGTCGAGGCCGGTCTTCAGGCCGCCGTCGGTCTGCAGGCGAATCTTGTCGCGCAGGCCGTTGATGCGCAGCGCCTGGTGCACCTCGGGCAGGCCCAGCTCCCAGGGGGAGCCGGCATGCTTGATGGAGGTGATGGGGCTCGCCGCGGTGCCGCCGTCGTATCCGGAGACGGTGATCAGGTCGGCGTAGGCCTTGGCCACGCCGGTGGCGATGGTGCCGATGCCGGGCTCGGAGACCAGCTTCACCGAGACCTGGGCGTCCGGGTTGACCTGCTTGAGGTCGAAGATCAGCTGCGCCAGGTCCTCGATGGAGTAGATGTCGTGATGCGGCGGCGGCGAGATCAGGGTCACACCGGGCACCGCGTAGCGCAGCCGGGCGATCAGCTCGTTGACCTTGCTGCCGGGCAGCTGGCCGCCCTCGCCGGGCTTGGCGCCCTGGGCCACCTTGATCTGCAGCACCTCGGCGTTGACCAGGTAGGCCGGGGTAACGCCGAAGCGCCCAGAGGCGATCTGCTTGATCTTTGAGGAGCGGATGGTGCCGTAGCGCGCGGCATCCTCGCCGCCCTCGCCGGAGTTGGAGCGACCGCCGGTCTCGTTCATGGCCTGGGCGAGCGCCTCGTGGGCCTCCGGGGAGAGCGCCCCCAGCGACATGCCGGCGCTGTCGAAGCGCGGCAGCAGCGCCTCGACCGGCTCCACCTCCTCGAGGGGCAAGGGCTCGGCGGCCGGCTTCAGGCGCAGCAGGTCGCGCAGGGTGGCCGGATCGCGCTCGTTGACCAGCGCCGCGAAGCGCTTCCACTTGGCGTAGCTGCCCTCCTGCACCGCCTCCTGCAGCGACTTGACCACGTCGGGGTTGAAGGCGTGGTACTCGTGGCCATGCACGTACTTGAACAGGCCACCCTGGCTGATGCCCTTGCGCGGGATCCAGGCGTCGCGGGCGAGCAGCTCCTGCTGCAGCTGCAGCTCGGCGAAGCCGCTGCCCTGGATGCGCGAGGCCATGCCCGGGAAGCACAGCGCCATCACCTCGTCGTCGAGGCCCACCGCCTCGAAGAGCATGGAGCCGCGGTAGGAGGCCAGCGTCGAGATGCCCATCTTGGAGAGGATCTTGAACAGCCCCTTCTGCAGCCCCTTGCGGTAGTTCTCGCGGGCGTCGGCGGGGTTGCCGACCAGCTCGCCGGTGCGGTGCATGTCGGCCATCACTTGGTAGGCGAGCCACGGGAACACCGCGGTGGCGCCGACGCCGAACAGCACCGCCATCTGGTGGGCATCGCGGGCGTAGCCGGTCTCCACCACGATGTTGCAGCGCGGGCGCAGCGCCAGCCGGCCCAGGTGGTGGTGCACCGCGCCCACCGCCAGGGCGGCGTGGATCGGCAGCTCGCCACGCTCGAGGTCGGCGTCGGAGAGCACCAGAATCACCTTGCCATCCTGCACCGCCTGCTCGGCCTCGCGGCAGAGCTCGCGCAGGGCCGCCTGCAGGCCGTGGCGCTCGGGGTCGTAGGTCATGCGCAGCCGCTGGCTGGCGTAGGCCGGGTCCTCCTGCTCCACCAGGGCGGTGAACTTGCGCGGCGAGAGGATCGGCGTGGTCAGGATGATGCGGTGGGCGTGCTCCGGGGTCGCCTTGAAGACATTGCGCTCGGCGCCGATGCAGGTCTCCAGCGACATCACGATCGCCTCGCGCAGCGGATCGATGGCCGGGTTGGTGACCTGGGCGAACTTCTGGCGGAAGTAGTCGGTGAGCAGGCGCGGCTTGGCGGAGAGCACCGCCATGGGGGTGTCGTCGCCCATGGAGCCCACCGCCTCCTGGCCGCTCTCGCCCAGCGGACGCAGCAGCAGGTCGCGCTCCTCGAAGCTGACCTGGAACATCTTCTGGGCCACCGCCAGGGCATCGGCGTCCATGTTGTGGAAGCTGGCCAGTTCGGTGAGCGCCGACTCCAGGTACTGCGCCTCCTGCTTCAGCCAGCGCTTGTAGGGGTAGGCCGACTTGAGGCGCTCGTCGATGTCGTCGGTGTGCAGCACCTCGCCGGTCTCGGTGTCCACGGCGAGCACCTGGCCCGGCCCCACGCGGCCCTTGGCCACCACGTCCTCGGGGGCATAGGCGTAGGTGCCGATCTCGGAGGCCAGGGTGATGAAGCCGTTCTTGGTGATCACCCAGCGCGCCGGGCGCAGGCCGTTGCGGTCGAGCATGCACAGCGCCTGGCGGCCGTCGGTCATCACCACCCCGGCGGGGCCGTCCCAGGGCTCCACGTGCATGGAGTTGTACTCGTAGAAGGCACGCAGCTCGGCGTCCATCAGCTCGACGTTCTGCCACGCCGGCGGCACCATCATGCGCACCGCGCGATGCAACTCCATGCCGCCCATCAGCAGCACCTCGAGCATGTTGTCCATGCTGGAGGAGTCGGAGCCCACGGTATTGACGATCTCGTCGAGCTCGGCGATGTCGGGCAGCCGCTCGCAGACGAAGTTCTCCTTGCGCGAGTTGGCCCAGCCGCGGTTGGCCTCGATGGTGTTGATCTCGCCGTTATGGGCCAGCAGGCGGAACGGCTGGGCCAGCGGCCAGCGCGGCGCCGTGTTGGTGGAGAAGCGCTGGTGGAAGACGCAGATGGCGGTCTCCAGGCGCGCGTCGCCGAGGTCGTGGTAGAAGGCCGGCAGGTCTACCGGCATCACCAGGCCCTTGTAGGAGAGCACCTTCTCGGAGAGCGAGCAGACGTAGAACTCCTCCTCGTCGCGCAGCGCCTGCTCGGCGTGGCGGCGGGCCATGAAGAGGTCGACCTCGAAGGTCTCGGCACTGCCGTTCTTGCCCGGCTCCACGAAGAGGTGGCGGATGCGCGGCAGGCACTCGAGGGCCATGGGGCCGCACACTGTGGCATCCACCGGCACCTCTCGCCAGCCACGGATCACCAGGCCCCGGGCGCGCAGCTCGCCCTCGAGCACCTCGGCGGCATGCCCGGCGCGGGCGTCGTCGTCAGGCAGGAACACCGCCCCCACCGCGAAGCGCTCGCCGAGGGTGACGCCCAGTTCCGTCTCGGCGACGTCACGCATGAAGGCATCCGGCAGCTGCAGCAGCAGGCCGCAGCCGTCGCCGGTCTTGCCGTCGGCGGCGATGCCGCCGCGGTGGGTCATGCAGGTGAGGGACTCGATGGCGGTGCGCAGCAGCTCGTGGCTGGCACGGCCCTCCATATGGGCGATTAGGCCGAACCCGCAGTTGTCGCGGAACTCGCCGGGCTGATGAAGACCTCTGTTCATTGGCGCGCCTCGGTGAAGGTGGTTTTCTTGGCAGGAATCCCATGCTATTTTTAATGGTTTTTCTTTTTATGGGATTGGCGCGAGTCTCGCGCCGTCCTGCACGGCAAAAGGCCAACCAGCATAGCCATCGCCCACGCTGCAGCGCAATGGAAAGCCCCTCCCCCTCGCGCAAAAACCGTCGGCAAATCCGACGGTTGCCTCACCCCTTCGAGGCAAAAAAGCCCGCCACTCAACGACTTGCGTACCACATAAACGAAATACAAACGCAGGGGCACAGACATTAGACTTTGGTCGAATTTGTGCCAATTTTGCCATGCCGATAGCGCATGAGGCATGCCGATTGATCGAAATCTGAGCGCCGCCGCACGTCTTCTCCCCAGCATAGACGAGCACGCCCGCGCCGGAATGGCGCGGGCGTGACGATGCGATGACGGGGAAACCCGAAGGCCGGGGCCGTGTCAGGCGCGGGGGAAGCGCTCCAGCAGCTCCCTCAGGGTCGCCTCCGGGGTGGCGTCGTGGACGCAGGCCTCGCCCAGGGCGCGCAGCAGCACCAGGCGCAGGCGGCTGTCGACGTTCTTCTTGTCGAGGCGCATGCGCGACAGGAAATCGTCGACACCCATCTCGGCCGGGGCCTCCAGCGGCAGGCCCGCGGCCCGCAGGATGGCCCGTACCCGCTCAACGTCATCCGTGGTGAGCCAGCCCAGGCGCGCCGAGAGCTCAGCGGCCATCAGCATGCCGGTGCCCACGGCCTCACCATGCAGCCAGTTGCCATAGCCCTGATGCGCCTCGATGGCGTGGCCGAAGGTGTGGCCCAGGTTGAGCAGCGCACGCACGCCCTGCTCGGTCTCATCCTCGGCGACGATCTCCGCCTTGAGCGCACAGCTGCGCTCGATGGCGTGGGCCAGGGCGGCCGGCTCCAGGTCGCGCAGCGCGGGCAGTGCCTGCTCCAGCCAGGCGAGGAAGTCGACATCGCGAATCAGGCCGTACTTGATCACCTCAGCCAGACCGGCCGAGAGCTCACGGGGCGGCAGTGTGGCCAGGGTATCGGTGTCGATCAGCACCGCCCGGGGCTGCCAGAAGGCGCCGATCATGTTCTTGCCCAACGGATGGTTGACCCCGGTCTTGCCACCCACCGAGGAGTCCACCTGGGCCAGCAGGGTGGTGGGCACCTGGATGAAGGCCACGCCCCGCTGGTAGCAGGCGGCGGCGAAACCGACCATGTCGCCGATCACCCCGCCACCCAGCGCGACCAGAGTGCAGCGGCGGTTGAAACCTGCCTCGAGCAGGGCGTCCCAGATGCGCGAGACATGCTCGAGGGTCTTGGTGGCCTCGCCGTCGGGCAGCACCAGCTCGCGCAGCTCCACGTCGTCCGGCAGGGCCTTGCGGCAGCGCTCGAGGTAGAGCGGCGCCACCGTCTCGTTGGTGACGATCATCACCTGGCGGCCGGCCAGCCAAGGGGCCAGCGCGCCGGGCTCGCCGAGCAGGCCGGGGCCGATATGGATGGGGTAGCTGCGGTCGCCCAGCGCCACCTCGAGGGTGTGCGGGCCGGAGGGGGTATGGGTCATGGTTCAGGCCTTGGCTTGCAGGGGGTCGACCAGCCGCGTCACGCGGCGGACGATATCGTTGACCACCGAGCGCGGACCGCGGCGATCGGTGCGCACGGTGAGGTCGGCGGTGGCGCGGTAGAGGGGGTCGCGCACGCCGAACATCTCGCGCAGCACCGCCTCCTTGTCCGGCCGCTGCAGCAGCGGCCGGTTGCGGTCCTTGGCGGTGCGCTTGAGCTGCTGCTCCACGGTGGTGTAGAGGTAGATGACGGTGCCCCGGTCGCGCAGCAGGCGGCGATTCTCCTCGCGCAGCACGGCGCCGCCGCCGGTGGCGATCACCACGCCCTCGCGGCGGGTCAGCTCGTCGATCATCTGGGTCTCGCGGTCGCGGAAGCCCGCCTCGCCCTCCACGTCGAAGATCCAGGGGATATCGGCGCCGCAGCGCGCCTGGATCTCATGGTCGGTATCCAGGAAGTCACGAGAAAGCTCGGCCGCCAGGAGGCGGCCGATGGTGCTCTTGCCGGCCCCCATGGGGCCGATCAATATCAGGTTGGGTAGTGCCAGCATCAGCGAAGGGCCACACCGTCGTCGAGGATTCTTGGGGTGATGAATACCAGCAATTCTACCTTGTCGTTGCTCTCCTCGGAATACCTAAATAGGTTACCAAGCACAGGGAGGTCGCCCAGAAATGGAGTTTTATTCAAGTTGCTAGAGTTTTCTATACGCAATATTCCCCCTAGCACCACAGTCTCACCGTTATCGACAAGAACTTGAGCTTCCAGCGAGTTAGTATCAATAGGTGGCTCACCGCCAGGAATGGTGGGCTCACCAAAAGAATCATTCTCGAGATTAATATCAAGTATTACGCGGTTATCCGGCGTAATCTGCGGGGTCACTTCAAGAGCAAGCTCAGCTTCCTTAAACTCTATCACCCTAGTGTTAGAAAAATCATCTGCATTAGTATCCTCATCAAAAACCCTATAAGCTCTTTCTTGTCCTTGCTTAATTACTGCCTTTTTCTGATTCGCAGTAACAATCCTAGGCTGGGATATAATTTGTGTCTTCCCCTCACTCTCAAGGGCACGCAATTCCAAATCCAAAAGGATATCACCTGAAAGGAATCCAAAAGCAAAAGTAGTATTACCTGCACCCTCGGCTCCCATATCTACGAACATACCACCATTCGGCACAGTGCCAGATGCAGCCCCACTCAAATCTAAACGCCCCCCCCATTCTCGCATCCGGTGAGGACGCACCCCAACTGACACCTAACTGCCTTGTAGCACTCTGTGTCGCAACAACAATTCGAGCTTCAATCTGAACTTGACGCACCGCCACATCGAGACGCTCCAGAGTACTTAAAACTGTATCTATCTGATCTGCAGTATCTTGAATCAGCAGGGTGTTTGTGCGTGCATCCACAGCAACCTTGCCACGCTCAGTCAGCAAACCAAAACCGTTATCCCCGCCTCGAATCAGCGCAGCGATATCTTCAGCCTTTGCATACTTCACTTGTACATATTCAGACTCCAGCGGCGCCAGGGTCTCGAGTTGCTCGCGGCTCTGCAGCTCGAGCTGCTCACGCTGAGCCAGCTCGGCGGCGGGGGCCACCACGATCACGTTGCCCTCCTGGCGACTGGCCAGGCCGTGGCTCTTGAGCACCAGATCCAGCGCCTGGTCCCAGGGCACGTCCTGGAGGTTCAGGGTCACACGCCCCTGCACGCTGTCGCTAGCCACCAGGTTGAGCCCGGTGAAGTCGGCGATGATCGCCAGCACCGAGCGTACCTCGATGTCCTGGAAGTTGAGGGTGATGCGCTCGCCGGTATAGGGGAACTGCTCGCGCACCCGTCGCTCCTGTTCCTGGCGCGTCACCGGCTGGGCCTCGATAGTCAGCTGGCGCCCGCTCTGGGTGGAGACCATGGCATAGTCGCCGCTGCCCTGGATGTCGAGGGTCACGCCGTTGCGGCCCACCAGGGGTGTGATACGCTGCAGGGGGGTACCGAAGTCGCTGACGTCGTAGACCTGGTCCAGGGAGCGCGGCAGATCGACGTCCATCAGTTCGGCGGTGATGCGGTTACTCCCACTCTCGCGCACCCGGGCGTCGACGCCGGCGCGGTCGAAGGTGACGATCAGCCGCCCGGCGCCGTCGCTGCCACGGCGGAAGTCGATGTCCTCGACGCTAGGGCCGGTGCTCGCGGGTTGGCGCGGGGCCGGCTCGGTCGTGGACGCGCCGGTGGCCACGGTCGAGGGGGTGGCGGTGGTGGCCACCCCGGTGTCGGCGGCACCGCCGCCGATGGCCAGGCGCAGGCGATCGCCCTGCTGGCGGGTGTTGTAGGGCAGCGGACCCTCGAGGTCGAACACCAGCCGGGTGCGAGAACCGGCCTCCAGGGCGGTGACCTGCTGCACGCCACCGATGCCCAGGGAGTAGCGACGCTCGGGCAGGCCATTGTCGGTCTCCATCAGGTCGATGGTGAGCCGCGCCGGGTCGTCGATGCGGTAGCCGCGCACCTCGGGCACCGCCCCGGCGAAGTCGAGGTCTACCTCAAGCTCGCCACTGGGGCCCTGACGGAAATCGAGCCCCTGGAGCGTGGAGGCCGCCAGGGCGGCGCCGGAGACCGCCAGCAGGGCGAGCACCGCCGCTACACGCTTGATGATGAGTGATCGCATGGCTCCCTTACCCCTTCGCGCTGACCTGGTCCGCTCCCGCTTCGCAGCCAGGCCTGTAGTCGTCATGTATCCAGCGTCAGCTGTCGATTACGTTCCACCCATTCACCTCGTTCCACGACCCGCTCCACCAGCAGCACCGAAGAGCTGGTAATCCCCACGATGCGGCCATGGTTCAGCCCGAGGTAATTACCGATCCGCAAGCGGTGCACCTGCCCCCCCGGCTCCTTGATCAAGGCGGAGGGCTCGCTACCCACGGTCAGCGTACCCACCAGCTCGAGCTCGCTGAGATCGAACGCCTCCAGGGGTTCCCGGGGGCGGTCCACCTCTGGCATCAACGGCGACGCCTGCGGCAGTTCACGCTCGGCGTCGGCTTCTCTGGGCATGAAGGGACTGCGGCTATCCATCGAGGTATAGTCAACAGCGTCTTGCTGAGGAATATCGGGAAGCTCAAGCGTCGGCGCCGGACCTGGGGCATTGCGCAGCTCGGCCAGCTGGCGATCGAGCTGCGCCAGCCTGGGGTCACTGCAGCCGGTGATGAGCACACAGGCTACTGCTACTGCCAGCCAACAGAGCCTCTGACCACTAGCCGGCATCATGATGTTCCCTCCTCATCCTGGCGGTAGCTGTAGGTCTTCGCCAGCATGGAAAGCCTCAGCTGGCCCTCTCCCTCTTCTGGTAACAGGGTCAGATCATGCAGGGTCACGATGCGTGGCATGCTCGCGACATCCGCCAGAAACGCGGCGATGCGGTGATAGTCGCCGCGCACCTGGATATCGAACGGCCTCTCGATGTAATGCTCCTCGGCAACCGAGGAGCGCAGGCGCAGGAAATCGATAGCCAGCTGGTGATTGATAGCGGCTTCACTGATGCTGTCTAACAGGGACGGCACCTCCGCGCCGCTGGGCAGCATCTCGCGCAGGGTGTCCATGCGCGCCTCGAGCACCCCCATCTGTTCACGCATCGCCTCGAGGTTGGCCACCTGGGCCGCCTTGCTACGGTAGTCGCGGATCAGCTGGCTCTCTTGGCCACGGATCTGCTCCAACTCCTCCTTGGCGGGGCCGGCCAGGTACCAGTGCATGCCGGCAAACGTGCCCCCCAGCAACAGCAGGCACAGCACCAGCTGCAGCGACCAGGGCCAGATGCCGGCCTCCTTGATGTCCAGTTCGCGCCAGTCCAGCTCACGCAGGCGGCGCAACTCTGCGTTGAGACTCATGCTCCCTCCCCGTTGTCGCCAGCTGCGGCTTCCCCATCACCGGCAGCATCCACCTCCTGTGCTTCATCTGGCGCCTGCTGACTCATGCTGAGGCTGAAGCTGCGCTGCTCACTGCCCTCCTGGGCCTCCACCTCGGAGAGCATGGGTTCGCTCAGATAAGGCGCCGCTTCCAGCGCACGCAACTGATCGGACACCTGACGATTGTTTTCCGCCCTACCCGCCAGACGCAGCGTATCCCCCTGACGGTTCAACTGGGTGTAGTAGACACCATCCACGAGGCTATCGGTGAGGTCGTTCATCACCTGGACCGTCTGGGTGCGCCCGTTCTGCAGCTCGGTGAAGACCCGCACCTGCTCGAGCATCTGCTCGCGGATCTGCTCCAGCTCGCTGATCTCGCGGATCGCCGAGTCAAGCTGGCGGCTCTGGGCCTCGATATGGGCGTTGCGCTGGCGCTGGGCCTCGGCCTCCTCCTGGTAGTACCAGGTCATGCCGTAACCGCCACCGAGCCCGAGCAGGGCGGCGAGCCCCAGGGTCACGTAGAAGCGCTTGCTGCGGCGGGCGCGCTGCTCCTCGCGCCACGGCAGCAGGTTGATCTCGATGGTCATGGGCGCGCCCTCATTGCCAGGCCGCAGGCCGTGAGCATCGCCGGCGCATCACCGGAGAGGGTCTGCACGTCGATGCGGTTGGAGACCTTCATGCGCGCCAGGGGGTTGGCGATGGTGACCTCCATGCCGCTCTCCTGGGCCAGGCGCTCGGCCAGCCCGGGGAGCACGCTTGAGCCGCCGGCCAGCACCATGTGACGCACCTCCTGCTTGCGCCCGGCGGTGTAGTAGAGCTGCAGCGAGCGCCCCACCTGCTGCACCAGGGTGTCGAGGAAGGGGTCGAGGACGCTGCGCTGGTAGTCCTCCGGCAGGCCGCCACGCTTCTTGGCCAGGCCCGCCTCGTCGAAGCTCAGCCCGTAGCGGTTGCAGATCTCCTCGGTCAGCTGGCGCCCGCCGAAGACGGTGTCGCGGCTGTAGACCACGCGCCCCTGGCGCAGCACATGGAAGGTGTTCATGGTGGCGCCGATATCCACCAGCGCCACGCAGTCGTCGTCGCCGGCCAGCGCCGGCAGCTGGTGGCGCACTTCGGTGAAGGCGCGCTCCATGGCGAAGGTCTCGACATCCACCGCCGCCGGCGTCAGGCCGGCCTGCAGCACGGCATCGGTGAGCTGGCTGACATCCTGCTGGCGGCAGGCCACCAGCAACACATCCTGCTGGTCGGCGTAGCGGGCGTTGAGCCCCAGGCGCTGGAAGTCGAAGGCGACCTCACTGAACGGAAAGGGGATATGCTTGTCTGATTCGAGTTGGATGCGCGCCTCGATCTCGTCGTCGCTGAGCGAGGCCGGTAGCGTCAGGGTCTTGGTGATCGCCGCGCTGGCCGGCACCGCCACCACCGCCTTGCGGGTGTGCGGTTTGGCCTGCTGTACGGCACGGGTGAGGGCGTCGACCACCTCACCCCTATCATGGATGCGCCGTTCGACCACCGCGCCTTCGCGCAGCGGGCGGACGGCATAGCTTTCCACCTGGTAAGTGGCGCCAGCACGCCGGAGCTCCACGAGCTTGACCGTGGCCGAGGTGATATCGACGCCGATCAGTCCCTTGCTGGATGCCATCAATCGCATCTCGGCCCTGCCCCTGCTGAATCACGCGGCTTTTCCGCCTTGTCATGGTGCCTGCCGTTCCTGGCGCTGGCAGGGCTTCCTATCTTCCCCATCCCGTGCGCATGAGGTTACATGATCTTGCCAAGTCTCACACGGTAAACATTGGGCGAGCACGGTCAACGCTGGTGACCCATGCCCCGGCTTCCTATAATGGCGGCGCAACCGAGCGTCACCTTCACCTCTTTTCCGCTCACGCCCCCCTGCACGGACACCGCCTTTACATGACGTTTCTCAGAACCCTGCTCTTCTCCCTGGCCTGGCTCGTGGTCTCGCTCACCGCCGCGGCCGGGCTGGGCGTGGTGGGCGCCGCGCTCTACTTCGCCCCCGGCCTTCCCGACGTGCGCCAGCTCCAGGACGCCGAGCTGCACTCGCCGCTGCGCATCTTCACCCGCGACGGCAAGCTGATCGGTGAGTTCGGCGAGGAGCGCCGCCTGCCGATCGACTATGACGAGATCCCGCGGACCTTCATCGACGCCCTGCTGGCGGCCGAGGACGACCGCTTCTTCGAGCATCGCGGCGTCGACCCCATGGGGCTGGCCCGCGCCGCCTCTGAGCTGGTCGCCAGCGGCGGCGAGATCCAGTCCGGGGGCTCCACCATCACCATGCAGGTGGCGCGCAACTACCTGCTGACCCTGGACCGCACCTTCACCCGCAAGATCCGCGAGATCCTGCTGGCGCTGCAGATGGAGCAGGTGCTGAGCAAGGAAGAGATCCTCGAGCTCTACGTCAACAAGATCTTCCTCGGCCATCGCGCCTACGGCATCGCCGCCGCCGCCGAGATCTACTACGACCGCCCGCTGGCCGAGCTGACCCTGGCCGAGACGGCCATGATCGCCGGCCTGCCCAAGGCCCCCTCCAGCTTCAACCCGCTCTCCAACCCGGAGCGCGCGCTGATCCGCCGCAACTGGATCCTGTTCCGCATGCGCGAGCTGGGGCACATCGACCAGGCCGCCTACGACGAGGCGGTGCAGGCCCCGGTCACCGCCGAGCGCCACGTGGCCCAGGCCGAGGTGGATGCCGACTATGTCGCCGAGATGGCTCGCCAGTTCGCCGTGGAGCGCTTCGGCGAGAGCGAGGCGTACACCGGCGGCTACCATATCACCACGACGCTGAGCAGCGAGCTGCAGCCCATGGCGCGCCGCGCCCTCGCCCGCGGCCTGATCGAGTACGACACCCGCCACGGTTGGCGCGGCCCCGAGGAGGAGGAGATCCCCCAGAGCCTCGCCGAGGCCCAGGATCGCACCGAGCGCAGCGGCCTGGAGGAGGAGCTCGAGGAGTCCCCCGAGGTGCTCGAGACCGCCCGCCGCGCCGCCGAGCGCAGCGAGACCCGGGTCGAGGGCATCGACGGCGACGTCAGCAACTGGGTCCAGGTGCTGGAGCGCACCCCGCGCTACGGCCTGCTCCGCCCGGCCATCGTGGTGGCAAGCGAAGGGCGCGAGATGCGCGTGCTGCTGCGCGGTGGCGAGCTGCGCACCATCGCCTGGGACGGCCTCTCCTGGGCACGCGAGTTTCGCACCGCCCAGTACCGCGGCCCCGAGCCGGGCTCCGCCGCCGAGATCGCCGGCCGTGGCGACCTGGTGCGTGTCATGGAGCGCGAGGACGGCAGCCTGCGCTTGGCCCAGCGCCCCGATGCCGAGGGCTCGCTGGTGGTGCTCGAGCCCGACTCCGGTGCCATCCTCGCCCTGCAGGGTGGTTTCGACTTCGACGCCAGCAAGTTCAACCGTGCGGTACAGGCCCAGCGCCAGGCGGGCTCGATCTTCAAGCCCTTCATCTATCTGGCGGCACTGGAGAGCGGCCTGATGAACGCCGCCAGCGTGGTCAACGACGCCCCGGTGGTGATCAACGACGGCAGCGACGAGCTGTGGCGCCCGGTCAACTCCAGCGGCGACTTCCTGGGGCCCATGCGCCTGCGCAACGCCCTGGCCCGCTCCCGCAACCTGGTGACCATCCGCGTGCTGCGCGAGGTGGGGCTGGACACCACCATCGACTTCCTCACCCGCTTCGGCTTCGAGAAGGAGCGCCTGCCGAACGGCCTCTCGCTGGCGTTGGGCAGCGCCAGCCTGACCCCGCTGGAGATGGCCAACGCCTATGCGGTGCTGGCCAACGGTGGCTTCCAGGTCTCGCCCTGGTTCGTCGAGCGCATCGCCCAGGGAGAGACGGTCATCGAGGAGGCCCTGCCGGCGGTGGCGTGTCGCGACTGCGCCCCCGGCACCGAGGAGGTGACCCGCGGCGAGCGGCGCTACCCGGTGGCCAGGCGCGTGGTGGACCCGGTCAACCTCTACATCCTGCGCGACATGCTACGCGACGTGATCGAGAACGGCACCGGCCGCCGCGCCCTGGAGCTCGGCCGCGAGGACATCGTCGGCAAGACCGGCACCACCAACGGCCAGCGCGACACCTGGTTCTCTGGCTTCAACAGCGAGCTGGTGGCCACCGCCTGGGTGGGCAAGGACGACAACACCACCACCGCGGAGTATGGCTCCAGCGCCGCCCTGCCCGTGTGGATGCACTTCATGGGCGAGGCGCTGGAGGGCCAGCCGCCGGCGATGCCCGAGCCTCCCGCCGCCCTGGTCACCGCCCGCGTCGACCCGGACACCGGCCGACGCCTGCCCGATGGCGCCGGGGGCGGCATCAGCGAGATCTTCCATCCGGATCACCTGCCCAGCGTGCAGCCCCGCCAGGTGGAGCGCGAGGTGGAGCGGCGCAGCGGCTCCCAGGGCACCGGCACCTACGAGGCGATCTTCTGAGAGGCGGCAGGCGCCACCCGGCGCCTGCCACCCTGCCCGGACACGACAAGGCCGGCCCCTCGGGGCCGGCCTTGTCGTTGTGGCGACTGGCGTCTGCGGCATCAGCCGCCGTAGACGTCGTCCACGGTCTTCAGCGGGTAGTGGGCGGGATAGGGCTTGCGCGCCACCCCAGAGTCCACCGCCGCCTGGGCCACCGCCGAGGAGACGCGCTCCAGCAGGCGCGCGTCCACCGGGGTGGGGATGATGTAGTCGCGGCCGAAGCTCATGCTCTCCTTCTCGTAGGCCACCAGCACCTCCTCGGGCACCGGCTCCCGGGCCAGGTCCTTGAGCGCATGCACCGCCGCCACCTTCATCTCCTCGTTGATGCGGGTGGCACGCACGTCCAGGGCACCGCGGAAGATGAACGGGAAGCACAGTACGTTGTTGACCTGGTTGGGATAGTCCGAGCGACCGGTGGCCATGATCACGTCGTCGCGCGCGGCGAAGGCGTCGGCCGGATGGATCTCCGGGTCGGGGTTGGAGCAGGCGAACACCACCGGGTTGGGTGCCATCTTCTTGAGCTGCTCGGGGGAGAGCAGGTTGGGGCCGGAAAGGCCCAGGAAGACGTCGGCGCCGTCGATGGCGTCGCCCAGGGTACGCTTGTCGGTCTCGGTGGCGAACATCGCCTTGTACTGGTTGAGATCCTCGCGCCCGCTGTGGATCACCCCCTTGCGGTCGAGCATGTAGATGTTCTCGGCACGCGCGCCGCAGCTGACCAGCAGCTTCATGCAGGCGATGGCCGCGGAGCCGGCCCCCATGCAGACGAAGCGCGCCTCCTCGACCGACTTCCCGGCGATAGCCAGGGCGTTGAGCATGCCCGCCGTGGTGACGATGGCGGTGCCGTGCTGGTCGTCATGGAAGACCGGGATGCTGCACTGCTCGATCAGCGTCTGCTCGATCTCGAAGCACTCGGGCGCCTTGATGTCCTCGAGGTTGATGCCCCCCCAGGTATCGGCGATGCGTGCCACGGTGTCGATGAAGGCCTGCGGGCTCTCGGCATTGACCTCGACGTCGACGGAGTTGATGCCGGCGAAGCGCTTGAACAGCACGCCCTTGCCCTCCATCACCGGCTTACTGGCCAGCGGGCCCAGGTTGCCGAGGCCGAGGATGGCGGTGCCATCGGAGATCACCGCCACCAGGTTGCCCTTGCCGGTGTAGCGGTAGGCGTTCTCGGGGTCGCGGGCGATCTCGCGCACCGGCTCGGCGACGCCGGGGCTGTAGGCCAGCGAGAGGTCACGGGCGGTGGCGGTGGGCTTGGTCAGCTCGACAGAGAGCTTTCCGGGAATGGGCTTGGCGTGATAGTCCAGCGCTGCCTGTCTTGCGTCAGTCATGCTTTGTGTCCGCTCAGGGTGAAGTCGTGATCCAGAGTATAGAAAAAGTTTCCATATCTTTACAGCACCTTGCATAGCCGCCCGATCGACGCTCATTCGACGCCATTGTCGACATTATTCCGGCCAGATACGCAAGAACCCGCCCAAGGGGCGGGTTCTTGTCACGCACGGCGAAGAGCCGCAACGCGATCAGCGCTTGAGCGCGGCGCCGAAGCGCTTGTTGAAGCGCTCGACGCGACCACCGGTGGTCGCCTGCTTCTGCTTGCCGGTATAGAAGGGGTGGCACTGGGAACAGACGTCCAGCTCCAGGTCGTGGCCGGCGGTGGAGCCGACCTCGAAGGTGGCGCCGCAGGAGCAGGTCGCGGTGACCGCCTTGTATTCGGGGTGGATACCTTGTTTCATCTTGGGCCTCGTTGCGCTGTATGCCGCCACCTGATCCATTGCCAGGCACCGCATACGGTTGTGATCCGGTTGCCGAGCAACCGCGGAAACTCACCAGGAATCCCCGCCACGCCGTATCGGCATTTCGGGGAGCGCCGCATTCTACCAGAGCCGCCACCGGAGGCCAATTGCCTGACTCCCCCGCCCCTCGGGTGCTGCGCGTCGCCGTGCCCTCGCCGCTGCGCCGCCTGTTCGACTACCGCCCCGCCCGCGAGGCGCCGCCCGGCGGCTGGGCGCCGGGACTGCGGGTGCGAGTGCCCTTCGGGCGCCGCGAGGTGGTCGGCGTGGTGGTGGCCTGCCTCGACCACGGCGAGCTGCCGCTCTCGGAGCTCAAGCCGGCGCTGGCCTGTCTCGATGAGGCCCCGCTACCGGCGGACTGGCTGTGGCTGTGCCGCTTCACCGCCCGCTACTACCAGCACCCGCTGGGGGATACTCTGCACCAGGCGCTGCCGGTGCTGCTGCGCCAGGGGCGCCCCCTGGCCGGGCGCACCCGGGAGCGCTGGGCGCTCACCACCGCCGGCCGGGACGCCGGCCCCGAGGCCCTCGCCCGCGCCCCGCGCCAGGCGGCGCTGCTGGCCATGCTCGCCCAGCACCCCCACGGCCTGGCCAGCCAGGCGATCCTCGCCCAGGCCTTCAGCCGCGACCAGTTGCGCTCGCTGGCCGCCAAGGGGCTGATCGAGCGGCAGGAGGAGGCGCTGAGCGCACCGGCCCGCCCCGACGCCGACCACCTGCTGGCCGAGCCCGCCCTGCCCCTCAACCGCGAGCAGGCCCAGGCCCTGGCGGTGCTCCACGAGCGCCTCGATGCCTACCACCCCTGCCTGCTGGAGGGGGTAACCGGCAGCGGCAAGACCGAGGTCTACCTGCAGCTGATCGAGGCGGTGGTGGGACGCGGCCGCCAGGCGCTGGTGCTGGTGCCCGAGATCGGCCTCACCCCCCAGACCCTGGCACGCTTCCGCCGTCGCTTCCGGGTGCCGGTGGTGGCGCTGCACTCGGGGCTCACCGACCACGAACGCCTGGACGCCTGGGAGGCCGCCGCCAGCGGCCGTGCGCCGATCGTCATCGGTACCCGCTCGGCGATCTTCACCCCCCTGGCGCGGCCCGGGGCGATCATCGTCGACGAGGAGCACGACGGCTCCTACAAGCAACAGGACGGCCTGCGCTACCATGCCCGCGACCTCGCCGTGGCCCGCGCCCACCGCCACGCCATCCCGGTGCTGCTGGGCAGCGCCACGCCGTCGCTGGAGAGCCTTGCCCTGGCCCGCCGCGGCGACTGGCGCCACCTGCCGTTGACCCGGCGCGCCACCCGCCACGCCCCGGCGGCGCTGGAGCTGCTCGACCTGCGCGGCCGACGGCGTCTGGGCGGCCTCGCCCCGCCGGCGCTGGAGGCGATCGCCGAGACCCTCGCCGCCGGCCACCAGGTGCTGGTGTTCATCAATCGCCGCGGCTTCGCCCCCACCCTCGCCTGCCACGCCTGCGGCTGGCTGGCCGAGTGCGACGCCTGCGACGCGCGCATGACCCTGCACCGCCGCCCACCGCTGCTCGCCTGCCACCACTGCGACCGCCGCCGCGCCCTGCCCGAGGCCTGCCCCGAGTGCGGCAGCATCGACCTGCGCCCCCTGGGCAGCGGCACCGAGCGTACCGAGGAGACCCTCGCCGAGCGCTTCCCCAAGGTGCCGGTGCACCGCATCGACCGCGACAGCACCCGCCGCCGCGACGCCTTCGAGGCGGTCCTCGCCGAGGTGCGCCGGGGCGAGCCCTGCCTGCTGGTGGGCACCCAGATGCTGGCCAAGGGGCATCACCTGCCCCACGTCACCCTGGTGGTGGTGGTCAATGCCGATGCCGGCCTCTACGCCAGCGACTTCCGAGCCCTGGAGCAGGGCGCCCAGCTGCTGGTGCAGGTGGCCGGCCGGGCCGGGCGCGCCGCTCACCCCGGCCGGGTGCTGGTCCAGACGATGCACCCCGACGACCCTCACCTGCGCCTGCTCGCCGAGCGCGGCTACGCGGCCCTGGCCGACCGCCTGCTGGAGGAGCGCCGCGCCGCCGCCCTGCCCCCCTTCCGCTTCCTCGCCCTGCTGCGCCTGGAGAGTGCCCGGGAGGAGGCGGTGGGCGAGCTCGCCCGACGCGCCGCCGCGGCCCTGCGTGGCTGGCTGGCCGAGCGCGAGCTGGCGGTGGACTGCCTGGGGCCGGTTCCCGCCCCCATGGAGCGCCGCCAGGGCCGCTACCACCTGCAGCTGATGCTGACCGCCGAGCGGCGCAGCACCCTCCACGAGGCCGGCGCCTGGCTGGCCGCCTGGCTCGAGGCTACCCCCGAGGCGCGCCGGGTGCGCTGGTCGCTGGATATCGACCCCCAGACGCTGAGCTGAGCGTCGCCCTTTAAAGCCGCCCCACAATTGCCGATAATGGCCGGCCGCGCCGCCAAGGCTCCCCATCCATGCCCGCATCGCACGAGCGCCTCGTCACCGCCGGTTCATCGGCCGCTCGCCGCGACGCCACAGGACATTCCGACGCCTCATGAAAGAGACCATCGTTGCGCTGCTCGAGGACGCCCTCGACTCCCTCCGGCAGCAGGGCGTGCTGCCCGCCGACCTCTCCCCCACCATCAAGGTCGACCCCACCAAGGACAAGACCCACGGCGACTACGCCACCAACCTGGCCCTGATGCTGGCCAAGCCGGCGGGCCGCAAGCCCCGCGAGCTGGCCGAGGCGCTGGTCGGCGCCCTGCCCGAGAGCGACGCGGTGCAGAAGGTGGAGATCGCCGGGCCCGGCTTCGTCAACTTCTTCGCCGCCACCGATGCCGCCGCCCAGGTGGTGCGCCAGGTGCTCGACGCGGGTGACGCCTTCGGCCGCAGCCTCACCGGCCAGGGCCGCAAGGTGCAGGTGGAGTTCGTCTCCGCCAACCCCACCGGCCCGCTTCACGTGGGCCACGGCCGCGGCGCGGCCATCGGCGACTGCCTGTGCCGCCTGCTGGAGGCCACCGGCCACGACGTCACCCGCGAGTTCTACTACAACGACGCCGGCGCCCAGATCACCAACCTGGCGCTCTCGGTGCAGGCGCGCGCCAGGGGGCTCGACCCCGAGGACGCAGGCTGGCCGGCGGATGGCTACCGCGGCGGCTACATCATCGATGTGGCCAACGCCTACCTGGCCGGCGAGACCGTCCACGCCGACGACCGCCACGTCACCGGCAAGGGCGACCCGGACGACCTCGAGGCGATCCAGGGGTTCGCCGTGGCCTACCTGCGCCGCGAGCAGGATCTCGACCTCAAGGCCTTCGGTGTGCATTTCGACGTCTACTTCCTGGAGTCCTCTCTCTACCGCGACGGCAAGGTGGAGGCGACCGTCGAGCGCCTGATCGAGAAGGGCCACACCTACGAGCAGGATGGCGCCCTGTGGCTGCGCACTACCGACTTCGGCGACGACAAGGACCGGGTGATGCGCAAGTCCGACGGGCAGTACACCTACTTCCTGCCCGACGTCGCCTACCACCTCGACAAGTGGCAGCGCGGCTTCGAGACGGTGATCAATGAGCAGGGGGCCGACCACCACTCCACGGTGACCCGGGTGCGCGCCGGCCTGCAGGCCCTGGAGGCCGATATCCCCAGGGGCTGGCCCGAGTACGTGCTGCACCAGATGGTGATGGTCACCCGCTCCGGGGTCGAGGTGAAGCTCTCCAAGCGCGCCGGCAGCTACGTCACCGTGCGCGACCTGATCGACGAGGTGGGCCGCGACGCCACCCGCTTCTTCCTGGCCGCACGCCGCGCCGACTCCCAACTCACCTTCGACATCGACCTGGCGCGCTCGCAGTCCAACGACAACCCGGTCTACTACGTGCAGTACGCCCACGCCCGGGTGTGCAGCGTGGCGCGCAAGGCCGAGGCGGAGGAGAAACCCTTCGACCACGCGCTGGCCATGCAGAGCCTGGCCCTGCTGGAGGCCGACCAGGAGAAGGCGCTGCTCAACCGCCTGGCACGCTTCCCCGAGACCGTGGAGCACGCCGCGGCCTCCCGCGAGCCCCAGCAGATCGCCCAGTACCTGCTCGACCTCGCCGCCGACTTCCACACCTGCTACAACGCGGTGAAGGTGATGGTCGAGGACGACGCCCTGCGCAACGCCCGCCTCGCACTGGGCCTGGCCACCCGCCAGGTGCTGCGCAACGGCCTGGACCTGATGGGAGTCGGTGCCCCGGAGGAGATGTAAGCCATGGCCACCCGCAAGCCACCCGCCAAGAAGCGCGGCGCCACCAGCAGCCGCCGCCAACCCACCAGCAGGACGCGACGCGAGTGGCGCCTGCCCGGCTGGCTATGGGGGCTGACCGGCCTGGTGGCGGGCTTCCTGCTCTCCCAGCACCAGCATGGCGTGGCCCCCTGGCAGGACGAGGACTCGCCGCTGGCCCGGGTGCTGCCGCGCAGCGCGCCGCCGCCCGGCGAGCCCGCACCAGCGGCCGAATCCGAGGCGCCGACGATGCCGACCTTCGAGTTCTACACCCTGCTGCCGGAGTCCGAGGTGATCGCCCCGGGCGGCGAGATGCCGGCCTCCACCGCCACGCCGCCACCGGCCGAGGCGCCGGAGGCCGAGGCGGCGACGGCCGAGCGTGAACCCGATGCGGACCCCATCGCCGAGGTGATCGCCGCCAACCTGGCCAGCGAACGCCAGGCCCAGGCCGAGGCCGCCGACACCCGGGCCACCCCGGCCACCACCGCCTCGGGCCAGCGCTTCATGCTCCAGGCCGCCTCCTTCCGCGAGCCCGGAGATGCCCAGCAGCTGCGCAGCCGCCTGCGCGACTTCGGCCTGCTGGCCCAGGTCAGCGAGGTCAAGGCGAGCGGCAACCAGACCTGGCACCGGGTGCAGGTGGGCCCCTACCAGGACCGCCGCGAGCTCTCCCGGGCCCGCGACCTGATGGTCACCCAGGGCATCGAGCCGCTGCTGATCCAGCTCAACGACTGACCTCCTGCACGCCTGGGCAACCTCGGTCGGCTCGGCTCGGCTCGGCTCGATAGCGCAAGGCGCCGGGCAAGCCTTGCGCCATGTTGCCCCGTGCGATGGGTCTCCCACGCACGCGGCGCTTGAATTCTGGGCCGCACGCCCGCACCTAGTCCCCTCAGACCGCTTCGTCACGGCGCCCGTCAGGGCGCCGAAAGTCATCGGGAGCCGATCACCCGCTCCCCCAAGGAGTCCCCTCCATGACCACGATCGTATCCGTTCGCCGCGGTGACCAGGTGGCGCTGGCCGGTGACGGCCAGGTGTCGCTGGGCAATACCGTGATGAAGGGCAACGCCAGCAAGGTCCGCCGCCTCTACCGCGGCGAGGTACTGGCCGGCTTCGCCGGCGGTACCGCCGACGCCTTCACCCTCTTCGAGCGCTTCGAGGCACAGCTGGAGAAGTACCAGGGCAACCTGGTCAAAGCTGCCGTGGAGCTGGCCAAGGAGTGGCGCACCGACCGCGCCCTGCGCCGCCTCGAGGCGCTGCTCGCCGTGGCCAACAAGGACGCCTCGCTGATCATCACCGGCAACGGCGACGTGCTGGAGCCCGAGGGCGGCATCATCGCCATCGGCTCCGGCGGCAACTACGCCCTGGCCGCGGCCCGCGCCCTGCTGGGGAACACCGACCTCTCGGCGAAGGAGATCACCGAGAAGTCGCTGGCGATCGCCGGCGATATCTGCGTGTTCACCAACCACAACGTCACCCTCGAGGAGCTGCCTGCCAAGGCGGGCTAAGGCCGATACCATGACCCAGATGACCCCCCGCGAGATCGTCCACGCCCTGGACCAGTACATCATCGGCCAGCAGGATGCCAAGCGCGCCGTGGCCATCGCCCTGCGCAACCGCTGGCGGCGCATGCAGCTCGACGGCGACCTGCGCCAGGAGGTGACACCCAAGAACATCCTGATGATCGGCCCCACCGGGGTGGGCAAGACCGAGATCGCCCGCCGTCTGGCCAAGCTGGCCCGCGCGCCCTTCATCAAGGTAGAAGCCACCAAGTTCACCGAGGTGGGCTACGTGGGCCGCGACGTAGAGTCGATCGTGCGCGACCTCACCGAGGCCGCCATCAAGCTGGTGCGCGAGCAGGCCAAGGAGGAGGTGCGCCACCGCGCCGAGGACGCCGCCGAGGACCGCATCCTCGACGCCCTGCTGCCGCCGCCCCGTGGCCAGGAGGAGGCGCCCCGCCAGGAGAGCGGCACCCGCCAAGCCTTCCGCAAGAAACTGCGCGAGGGCGACCTCGACGACAAGGAGATCGACATCGAGGTCTCCCAGCAGGGCCCCAACCTCGACATCATGACCCCGCCGGGCATGGAGGAGATGACCAGCCAGCTGCAGAGCCTCTTCTCCGGCATGGGCAAGCAGAAGACCGAGACCCGCCGGGTGGCGGTGAAGGACGCCTTCGCCCTGCTGCGTGACGAGGAGGCCGCCAAGCTGGTCAACGAGGAGGAGATCAAGGCCCGTGCCATCGAGTCGGTGGAGCAGAACGGCATCGTCTTCCTCGACGAGATCGACAAGGTGGCCAAGGGCAGCGGCCAGTCCAGCGGCGGCGAGGTCTCCCGCGAGGGGGTGCAGCGCGACCTGCTGCCACTGATCGAGGGCTCCACGGTCTCTACCAAGTACGGCATGGTGAAGACCGACCACATCCTGTTCATCGCCTCCGGCGCCTTCCACCTCTCGCGCCCCTCGGACCTGATTCCCGAGCTGCAGGGTCGCCTGCCGATCCGCGTCGAGCTCAATGCCCTGACCCCGGACGACTTCAAGCGCATCCTCACCGAGCCCTCCGCAGCGCTGACCAAGCAGTACCAGGCGCTGCTGGCCACCGAGGGGCTCGACGTCACCTTCAGCGACGACGGCATCGAGCGCATCGCCGAGATCGCCTGGAAGGTCAACGAGGGCACCGAGAACATCGGCGCACGCCGCCTGCACACCGTGATGGAGCGCCTGCTGGAGGAGGCCTCGTTCCGCGGCAGCGACATCGGCAGCCCGCTGGTGATCGACGCCGCCTATGTCGACTCCCAACTCGGCGAGCTGGCGATGGACGAGGACCTGTCGCGGTATATCCTGTAAACCCAGCCGTAAGCTTTAAGCGATAAGCTGTAAGCAACCCCTCGGTGGCGCGGTCCCGATAGCATCACGATCACGGAACTGCGCCCCAAGGAGGCGTTGCGAGCAGGAACTGGCCGCAGGCCACTTACGGCTTAAGGCTTACAGCTTAAAGCTCCGGGCGAAGCCCGGTACCGAAGGTGCTTATGACAGCCCCCATCCCCACCAATGTCCACTACCACCAGCAGGCCCGCGAGCTCGAGCTGACCTACCCGGGCGACGAGCGCTATCGGCTCCCTTGCGAGTACCTGCGGGTGTTCTCCCCCTCCGCCGAGGTGCGCGGCCACGGCAAGGGCCAGGAGACCCTGCAGGTGGGCAAGAAGTTCGTCGGCCTCAAGGACATCACCCCCACCGGGCGCTACGCGCTCAAGCTGCACTTCGACGACGGCCACGACAGCGGCCTCTACAGCTGGGACTACCTGTGGTGGCTGATCCAGCATCGCGAGGCCAACTGGGCAGAGTACCTCGAGCGCCTGGAGGCGGCCGGCGCCAGCCGCGAACCGCTGGGCATCGAGGTCCGGCAGCTCTAACCCGCGTCAAGACAAGCGATGCCGCCCGAGGCTACAATGGCGCCCATTCGAGGCAGCGACCTCTTCCCATTGCAGCGATTCGGGAGCCCCATCGCATGAGCGCCAACCACAGCTCCAGGGACGACACGACCACCCACTTCGGCTACCAGGAGGTCCCCCTCGAGGAGAAGGCCTCCCGGGTCGCCGATGTCTTCCACTCCGTGGCGGCCCGCTACGACGTCATGAACGACCTGATGTCGTTCGGCATCCACCGCCTCTGGAAGCGGCTGACCATCGAGCGTGCCGGCGTCCGCCCCGGCCACAGCGTGCTCGACATCGCCGGCGGCACCGGCGACCTGACGCTGAAGTTCTCGCGGCTGGTGGGCCCCCGCGGCCGGGTGGTGCTGGCCGACATCAACGAGTCGATGCTGCGGGTCGGGCGTGACAAGCTGCTCAACCACGGCGTCGGCGCCAACGTCGAGTACGTCCAGGCCAATGCCGAGTGCCTGCCCTTCCCCGACAACACCTTCGACTGCATCACCATCGCCTTCGGCCTGCGCAACGTCACCGACAAGGACGCCGCCCTGCGCTCCATGGCCCGGGTGCTCAAGCCCGGCGGCCGCCTGCTGGTGCTGGAGTTCTCCAAGCCTGACAACCCCCTGCTTACCAAGGCCTACGACGAGTACTCCTTCCGCCTGCTGCCGCGCATCGGCCAGGTGGTGGCCAGCGATGCCGACAGCTACCGCTACCTGGCCGAGTCGATCCGCATGCACCCGGACCAGGAGACCCTCAAGGCGATGATGGAGGCAGCCGGCCTGGAGCGGGTCGAGTACACCAACATGACCGGGGGCATCGTCGCCCTGCACCGCGGCATCAAGCTCTGAGGTGGGCATGGCGTTGACCCCGACCCTGCTGCTCGCCGCCGTCGAGCGGACCCTCAACGGCCTGCTCGCCCGTGACCCGGCGGCGCCCGGTCGCCTGGCGCGCCTCGCCGGCCAGCGGCTGCTGGTGCGCCTGGAGAATCCCGCGCTGGCCCTGGCGCTGCACTTCCATCCCGAGGGGCTCGACCTGCTGCGCCCCGATGACGCTGACGAGGCGGACTTCGACGCCGTGCTGGAGCTCGACGCCGAGACCCTCGGCGCGCTGCTCGGCGGCGCCGACATGGAGCGCCTGATGTTCCAGGGCAGGCTCGCGGTGCGCGGCCGCATCCCGCTGCTGGAGGCGACCCGAGACCTGCTCCTCGACCTCGACCTGGACTGGGAGGGCGAGCTGGCCCGCTGGCTCGGCGACCTGCCCGCCCACAGCCTGGCCGAGGGGCTGCGGCGCCTGGGCCGCTTCGGCCTGCGCACCCGCGAGGAGTTCTGCGCCGACCTCGCCGAGTACCTGGTTGAGGAGGCCCGCCTGCTGCCCGGCCGTCCCCAGGTCGAGGTGCTGCGCGACCACCTCACCGAGCTCGAGGTCACCGCCGACCGCCTCGAGGCGCGCCTCGCCCGCCTGCACCGGCGCCTCGCCGGCGGGGCCGCGCCATGATGCTGCTGCGGCTGCTGCGCATCCTGTGGGTGATCACGCGCTACCGCCTGGACACCCTGATCCCTGCCGAACGGCTGCCCTGGGTGCTGCGCACCCTGCTCAGGCTCTCGCCGCTGCGCCTGGTACCCATCGGCGAGCGCAACCGGGGCGAGCGCCTGCGCCTGGCGCTGGAGTCGCTGGGGCCGATCTTCGTCAAGTTCGGCCAGGTGCTCTCCACCCGCCGCGACCTGCTGCCGGAGGACATCGCCGACGAGCTCAAGCGCCTCCAGGACCAGGTGCCCCCCTTCCCCGGCCACGAGGCCCGCGTGGTGGTGGAGGAGGAGCTGGGCCTGGCGGTGACCGAGGCCTTCGCGCGCTTCGACCCAGAGCCACTGGCCTCCGCCTCCATCGCCCAGGTGCACGGCGCCCGGCTGCATGGCGGCGAGGAGGTGGTGGTCAAGATCATCCGCCCCGGCATCGAGCGGGTGATGCGCCAGGACATGGCGCTGCTCTATCGCTTCGCGCGGCTGCTGGCGCTGGTCCCCGAGGCGCGCCGCCTGCGCCCGGTCGAGGTGGTACGCGACTACGAGGTCACGCTGTTCGACGAGCTCGACCTGCACAAGGAGGCGGCCAACACCTCCCAGCTCAAGCGCAACTTCAAGGACTCCGCCCACCTCTACGTGCCGGGCATCCACTGGGAGCTGACCCGCCAGCGGGTGATGGTCCAGGAGCGCATCTACGGCATCCCGGTGGCCGATGTCGCCGCCCTGCGCGCCCAGGGCACCGACCTCAGGAAGCTCGCCGAGCGCGGGGTGGAGATCTTCTTCACCCAGGTGTTTCGCGACAACTTCTTCCACGCCGACATGCACCCGGGCAACATCTTCGTCTCGCGCCAACACCCCCACGACCCGCAGTACATCGGCATCGACTGCGGCATCGTCGGCAGCCTGACCCGCGAGGACCAGGACTACCTGGCCCGCAACCTGCTGGCCTTCTTCCACCAGGACTACTATGAGGTGGCGGCGCTGCACATCGAGTCCGGCTGGGTCGGCGAGAACACCCGGGCCAACGAGTTCGCCGCGGCGATCCGCACCGTGTGCGAGCCGATCCTCGAGAAGCCGCTCAAGGACATCTCCTTCGGCCAGGTGCTGCTGGGGCTGTTCCAGACCGCACGCCGCTTCGATATGGAGGTGCAGCCCCAGCTGGTGCTGCTGCAGAAGACCCTGCTCAACATCGAGGGGCTCGGGCGCCAGCTCTACCCGGAGCTCGACCTGTGGCAGACCGCCAAGCCCTACCTGGAGCGCTGGATGGAGGAGCGCGCCGGGGTCAAGGGGCTGTGGGCCTCGCTCAAGCGCCAGGCCCCGGAGCTCAGCCACCGGCTACCCGAGCTGCCCACCCTGGCCCACCAGGTGCTGCTCCAGGCGGAACTCGAGAAGCGCCAGCGCCGCCGCCAGGGCGAGGCACTCGGCGGCATCCGCCGCCAGCTGGAGCACCAGGGCCGACGCGGCCGACGGCTGCGCCTGGGGCTCGTGCTGCTGGCCCTGGCGCTGGCCTGGCAGCCGCTGGCCGAGTGGGCCGGCGGCCAGCCCTGGCCGGCCCTGGCCGCCGCCGCCCTGGGCCTCGCGCTGCTGGCCTGGCACTGATTCTTTCGCGATTCACGGAGACGTCACCGATGAGCGATATCCTCGAACGGCTGCAGGTTGTCCTAGATCGGCGTCGCGACGCCGACCCCGACGACTCCTACGTGGCCTCCTTGCATCACAAAGGCCTGAACAAGATACTCGAGAAGGTCGGCGAGGAGGCCACCGAGGCCCTGCTCGCGGCGAAGGACGCCGAGCACGGCGGCGAGGCCGAGCGCCAAGCGTTGATCGCCGAAACGGCTGACCTGTGGTTTCATAGCCTGGTGATGCTGTCGCATCTCGGGCTCGACCAGCGGGCGGTGCTCGACGAGCTGGCGCGGCGCTTCGGTATCTCGGGCCACGACGAGAAGGCCGCCCGGCCGCAATAGACCCATTCGGCTCCCGGACAGCCCGGGACCACGTTTCAGAGGAAGCGCACATGTTAGGTGGTATCAGTATCTGGCAGCTGCTGATCGTTCTCGGCATCATCATCCTGATCTTCGGGACCAAGAAGCTGCGCAATGTCGGCACCGATCTCGGCGGCGCCGTGAAGGGCTTCAAGAAGGCGATGAACGAGGACGAGAAGGGCGAGAAGTCCGACGAGGAGGGCGAGGCACAACCCCAGGCCCGCGTCGACCACAAGGAAGAGCCGACGAATACCTACGACGTCCAGGCCGAGCGCAAGCCCGAGGAACAGGAAGAGCGCAAGTAAGCCGCCATGTTTGACATCGGCTTTCTCGAACTCCTGCTGCTGGGCGTGGTGGGGCTGCTGGTGCTGGGCCCCGAGCGGCTGCCCAAGGCGGCGCGCACCCTGGGCCTGTGGATCGGCAAGATCAAGCGGACCGTCTCCGGCATGCAGCGCGAGATCAGCGCCCAGCTGGAGGCGGAAGAGCTGCGCCAGAAGCTCGACGAACAGCAGAAAAAGCTGGACGACAGCGTCAACCAGGTGAAGCGTGGCATGGAAGGCATCGCCGAGCCCGAGCGCCCCGCCCGGGGCGAGACAGGAAGCGGCGAGCCGCCGGCCCGCCCCACCCCGGAGCAGCGCCTGGATGATGCCCTGGCCCGCGCCCGCGAGGGCACCGACGCCTCGCCCGAGCCCTCCTCCGCCGACAAGGACGCCCCCGAACGATGAGCAACCCCGGCGACTCCCCGGAACAGCACCAGGCGCCGCTGATCGAACACCTGATCGAGCTGCGCTCGCGCCTGCTGCGCGCGGTGGTGGCGGTGCTGGTGATCTTCCTCGGCCTCTACGCCTTCGCCAACGACATCTACCTGTTCGTGGCCCAGCCGCTGATGGCGCTGCTGCCGGAAGGCTCCCAGATGATCGCCACCGAGGTGGCCTCGCCCTTCCTGGCGCCCTTCAAGCTGACCCTGGTGACAGCGGTGTTCATCGCCGTACCCTATGTGCTGCACCAGGCCTGGGCCTTCGTGGCCCCGGGCCTCTACGACAACGAGAAGGCGCTGGCGCTGCCGATCCTGGCCTCCAGCGTGCTGCTGTTCTATGGCGGCGCGGCCTTCGCCTACTACGCGGTCTTCCCGCTGCTGTTCGAGTTCTTCACCCAGACCGGGCCGGAGAACGTGACGGTGATGACCGACATCAACGCCTACCTCAACTTCGTGCTGAAGCTGTTCTTCGCCTTCGGCGTGGCCTTCGAGATCCCCATCGCCACCTTCCTGCTGATCGCCTCCGGCGCCACCACGGTGGAGAGCCTGTCGAAGAAGCGCCCCTACGTCGTACTGGGCTGCTTCGTGGTGGGCATGCTACTGACGCCCCCGGACGTGATCTCCCAGAGCCTGCTGGCGATTCCCATGTACCTGCTCTACGAGATCGGCCTGCTGTTCGGGCGCCTCGCCCGGCGCAAGAAACAGCAGCGCGAGGCGGAGGACGACTCCTAAGCTGGAAGCTGGAAGCTGGAAGCTGGAAGCTGGAAGCTGGAAGCTGGAAG